>JAYUXI010000154.1:0-26671 GCA_043753085.1 Myxococcales bacterium
CACGAGTTTCTCACCGTGGCGTGGCAACGCCGCATCCAGAAGTGGGGCCTGTTTGGCCTGCACTACCTGCCCAAGAACCTGGGCGTCGCGCTCACGTCACTGCCCTGGCCCCGCGCGCACGACGCATCGCTCGCCGAGCCTCTGTTCCGGGTGAACGAACACGGATTGGCGTTGTGGTTCACCACACCGCTGTACTTTCTGGCGTTCTTTCCGCGGCGCAAGAGCCCGATGACGCTGGGGATCCTGCTGGCCGCCGCGCTGCCCGCCGCGATGAACCTGCTTTACCAGAACAGCGGCTGGCGGCAGTTCGGCTACCGTTTCTCGAACGACTACTCGGCCCTGTTGTTCGTGCTGCTCGCCGTGCAGGGCGCGCGTCTCGGTCGCACTTTCCACGCGCTCCTGGCCTGGTCGATCGGCTGGAACCTGTTCGGTGCCGTCACGTTCGACCGCGGCCAGTTCGATCCGTATTACTTCCGCGAGGGCTCGCAGTCGGTCGTGTACCAGCCCGACTGACGGCGGGCTTTTGCTACTTGCCGGCGTCGGCCGCGCCGGCGCCGCGCGAGATCTTCACCGACTCGATACTGACAGGCGACAGCGGACGATTGCCTTCTCGCTCGACCGAAACGGCAGCGATCGCGTGGACGACCTCGACCGGGGCGCACTCGCCGAAGATGGTGTAGCCGCTGTCGCGCGGCGTCTTGGCGTCGAGGTGGGCGGCCTTGTCGTCGGTAATGAAGAATTGCGCGCCGTTGGTGTTGGCGCCGCGGTTGGCCATGCACAGCTGCCCGGCGTGATCGTGCTTGGCGCCCTCCCACTTCTCGTCCGGGATGGTGTAGCCAGGCTCGCCCGAGCCGTCGCCCTTCGGATCGCCACCCTGGATCATGAAGCCCTTGATGATGCGATGAAAGCCCGTGCCGTCGTACGCGGGCCGGGTGACCCACTGCTTGCTGACTGGATCTTTCCAGGTGCGTTTGCCGCGGGCGAGACCGACGAAGTTGGCGACGGTGAGCGGCGCCTTGTCGTCGAACAGCTTGCACTCGAGGGTGCCTTTGCTGGTCTTGATGGTGGCGATCAGCGCGCCCTTGCCCTCGAGGCCGGCGGTGGCCTCGGCCATGCCCCACTTGCCGCCGCGCGGATCGTCACTGACGCCGTCGCGCGGGTCTGCCGGCTTGCCTTCACCGGCGGGGGGAGGGCTGGTATTGCGAGCGCCCGAGGCTGCGGTGGGGACTGGATCCTTGCGGACGTCGCCGGGCCGGCCATCGGGCTCGGGCGGCGTCGAGCTGCAAGCGAGCAAAAGCGGAAGAGCCAGGCACAGAATCTTCATGGTCGCGGAAGCTAGTACGACTCCGCGCCGATCGCCTATTGCGAATCGGGTACCGCCAGATCGCGGATCTCGGGCGGGATTTCCAGGTGTTGACCCGCCACCAGGCCGTACCTGGCGGCTGCGCCGGCGACCAGCTCCAGCACGTACGGGGTCGGCTTGCCGACGCTGCGCGATTCGTCGTTGAGGATGGGCACGCGCTCGAGGATTCCGACGATGGTGCCGTCGGTGTCGACGAACAACATGTCGAGCGAGATGCAGGTATTATGCATCCAGAAGCGCTGCACGCGCCGCGGCAGCTTGAACAGCATGCCGTGGTCGTCCGCCATGAAGGTGCGGTACATCAACCCGCGCTCGGTGTCGTCTGGCTTCCACACCAGCTCGCATGCAACTCGCACGTGGTTTTCGCGCACGGTCAGCATGTGCACCGGCAGCATCGGGCTGCCGTCCGGATCGGGTGGACAGGTGGCGGCAGGCTGCGGCTTGGCGGGGCTGGCGACCGTGTCGGCGCCGATCGGTCGGGCGGGTTCTTCCGGAGTGCGCGAGCACGCTGCGACGAGCAGGAGGGCGAAACGCTTCATGCGCGCAGGCTCCGCACGCCGGCCTGCAGGACTTTGCCGGGAAGGACTCGGCCGACGATGCTGCTGGCTGCCTTGCCTGCTTCGACGAGTCGCTCGAGATCGATGCCGGTCTGAATGCCCATGCCGTGCAGAAGGTAGACGAGATCTTCGGTGGCGACGTTGCCGGCGGCGCCGGGCGCGTACGGACAACCGCCGAGCCCGCCGACCGACGCGTCGAAGTTGCGCAGCCCGAGCTCGAGGCCGGTGAGGACGTTGGCCAAGGCGGTACCGCGCGTGTCGTGCATATGCAACGCGATCGCTTCGTTCGGGAGCTCGGCCAGCATCATGTTCACGATCTTCGCCGTGTGCCGCGGGGTGCCCACGCCGATCGTGTCGCCCAGCGAGATCTGGTAGCAACCAATGCGGTGTAGCTCGGTGGCGATGCGCAGCGCCACCTTCGGGTCGACGTCGCCTTCGTACGGGCAGCCCCACACCGTGGACACGTAGCCGCGGACGCGCATGCCTTGCTCCGTGGCGGCGGCGGCGATCTCTGCGAAACACGCGAGGGAGTCGGCGATGGGACGGTTGGTGTTCTTTCGGTTGTGCGTTTCGCTGGCCGACACGAAGACGGCGATCTCGCGGATGCCGGCTGCCTTGGCCCGTTCGAAGCCACGCAGGTTGGGCACCAGCGCAGAGAACTGCACGCCGGCGCGCGGCTTGGCCCAGCGCACGAGATCGCCCGCATCGGCGAGCTGCGGGATCCACATCGGCGAGACGAAGCTGGTGAGCTCGATGCGGGTGAGACCGGCATCTTGCAGCGCTTCGGCGAGGCGCAGCTTTTCGGAGAGCTGCACGGTGACGCGTTCGTTCTGCAGGCCGTCGCGCAGCGATACCTCGTACACGGAGACGTCGGCTGGAACCGACGCGAACAGCGGCTTGTCGCTCGTCATCTTTACTTCTTTACTCGCGCGGCCGCGCACCGAGAAGCACAAGCCACTCTGTGGTAGCAAGAGGGGCGTGATCACGCAGGCCCTGCCCACCGAAACCAAGACCGTCGAAGGCCAGTCTGTCCGCGTTGCGCAGCGCCGCGCCACCAGGTCGGCGCCCACCGCGGTGTTCCTGCACGGCTATCCAGACACCCTTCACGTGTTCACGCGGGCCATCCAGGCGCTGCCGAAAGACTGGGGCTACGTCGCCGCCGACTTTCCTGGCCAGGGCCGCAGCGCGCCGTCCGCCGGAGCCACGCCGACCCTCTCGCCGTCAGGCCGCGGTCGCTGGCTCGGCGCCCTGCTCGACGCGAGCATGCTGCGGCAGGTGCGCGTGTTCGCCCATGACATGGGTGGGCACGCTGCCCTCGAGCTCGCGCGGCAAGCTCCCACGCGCGTCGAGCGGCTCGTGCTGTGCCACTCCCTGCTCGACGACGCTGCGCCCGTGCCGGCCATCATCAAGTGGCTGCGGCTGGCGGGCGCCTACCGCCCGCTGCTGGCAAACCTGCCGGGCACCGTGCTGCGCCGCTGCGTGGGTGATTTTTTGCCACGCAACGAAGGGCTCACGCTGCCCATCGAGATCGACTTCGGGCAGTGCTTCGACCGGCTGGTCGGCAAGCACACCGCCGCTGTGTGCGACGCCGCGACCGAGTGGCTCGCGCAGGGCCTCGGCCCATACCGAGCGCTCGAGATGCCCATCGTGAACCTGGTCGGCACGCGCAATTTGTACTTCGGGCGCGAGCATGCCGAAGCGCTGCGACGGGTGGTGCCGAAAGCCGACATCGTCGTGGTGAAAGAGGCGTGGCACTGGCTCGCGTGGCACAAGCCCGAGGCCGTGGCCGCCGCACTGGCAGGCTGACTCCTACTGCGCTGGGCGCGCCGCGTAGCTGGCTTGCGCCGCCACCTTCATGCGCGCGTGCTCGTGCGGCAAGCTCAGCGCGCCGCCAGCAAGCAGCGACCGCTTGACGGCGGCGGCGCAGCCGACCGAAGCGCGCGAGCTCTTGACCGTGCGCGTGCTGACGGGCGCGGTGACGGTGAGGCGCTTGCGCTCGAACTGGAAGTCGGCGACGAACTCGATGCTGCCTGCGCCCTCGCTCGGCGGCAGGCATGCTTCGTTGTCGACGATGGCTTTCTTGAGGGCGACGCCGAGCACGTCGCCAGTGCCGCACGCCGCGCCCTCGGTCTTGCCGGGCCCCGGATCCTGACAGGCGATCACACGGGCGTCCCCGACCAGCACGACGGGTTCTTTCTTCGTGGTGATCGCCAGCGCCGGCTCGCCGAGCGCGGTCTGCGCGGCTTGGGCGGCAATCGCGTGCTCGGCTTCGACGTCGTGCTGGGGGCGGCGCCACACGTAGAGCGAGCCACCGACCAGCAACACGCCGAGGGCGAGCGCCACCAGCATCTGCAGGCGGGCGATGCGATCGTCGATGTCGAGCGGATCGCGCGCGTCGGGCTTGGAACGACGCGCATCCGGGTGCGATGGCGGCGGACCACCGCGCGCCGGCCCATTGGTCGAGACGGGGGCGTTCATCGGGGCAACTTCGCGCGGCTCATTCGATCAGTTGGCGTGCACTGCGGCCGGCGAGGTGCGGGGCAATCGATGCGTGCAGCTCGAGGCCGTCGGGCATCATTCCCTGCACCTGTCCGACCACTTGCTCGACGAGGTTTTTTGCTTCCTGCGCCGACGGGCCAACCATGCAGACGGCATAGCGGAGCGGCGCGACCTTGCCAGCGGTGACGGCAAGAAGCGACAACAGCAGCATGTCGGTGAGCTCGATCACGCGGGTGGCCGCGCGGCGCAACGCCAGCATCTCGAGGATCGTCGGACGCTCGGACACGCTGCGGTTGGGACCGCGCACCTCGTAGCGGGCGACGGTCATCGGCGCTTCGATCCAGTCCGCGAAGAAGGCCTCTTCGTCGAGTGCGCGCAGCAGTTGGTCGCGGGACAGGAGGCCGGTGAGGCCATCGCGTCGGTCCAGGTAGATGCGCGCGCGTGTGTGCTGCGGTGTGCCCTGTGCGAAGCTCACCAGCTTGAGCCGGAGCTCACCGACCTGTACTTCGCCGCCGTGCATCAGGTTGACGGTGGTCTTCCGTTCGTACACGTGGTCGGCGTAGGTGCCGTTGGTGCTGCCGAGATCCTGGATTACCCACGTGCCACTCTGGAAGCGCAACTCGGCGTGGGTGCCGCTGACGGTGGCCTCGGGCACGACGATGTCGGCTTCGGGGCGGCGGCCGATGATGAGCCGCGGCTTGTCGAGCTCGATCAATTCGCCGACGAAGTCGGACGCGTTGGTGGCGTACGTGGTGAGCAGGGCCTGCGCGCGCGGCGTGAAGTTGACCTGGGCGCTGCGGCCTGGCGGCGGGCCGGGATCGAGCCGCTCGCGCACGACCTGCGAGGGCGACTGCGTCAGCGTGACCGGGTTGAAAAAGCGCAGGTGCCGCGCGGCCAGGCGTTGCGCAGGCTCGTCGGCCATGCACCGGAAAATCTGCCGGATTTCGTCGACCGAGAGAGCCGACGGCACGTCGAACAGGATCTGCTCGCGCATCGGCTTGGAGCGTGGCTTGTGGCCGGGCTCGGGCACGCGGCAGGTCCACATCTCCCAGAGCGTGAGCGCCAGCGCGTAGACGTCGTCTTCCTGCGACGCGCCGCCGGAGCGAATGCGCTCGGGCGCCATGTAGTTCGGGGTGCCACCGTCGGGTGGGGCGCCGGGGCGCCGCGCGTTGACGCGGGCGCGCTCCTTGGCGAAGCCGAAGTCCAGCACGATGGCCTTGCCCAGCGAGCCGTCGGGCTGGGAGGTGACCATGACGTTGCCGGGCTTGAGATCGCCGTGGACGAGACCGGTGGCGTGGATGGCGGCGACGCCGTGGCAAATCTCGCTGGCAATGCGGCGGAATTCGTCCGCCGTGTAGCCGCCTTGGGCCTTCTTGCGACGGATGTGCGTGTGCAGCGTTTGTCCGGTGATGTGCTCCATCACCAGGATGGGGCCGTACGGAGACGGCATCAAATCATGCACTCTGCATACGTTTGGATGGCTGACCGAGCGCGCGAGCAGGAGCTCTTGGCGCAGCGCTTCGTCGTCGCCGGGCATGCGCGATTCTTCGCGCACGATCTTCAGCGCGAGCGACTGCTGCGTGGCGCGGTCGTAGGCAAGGAAGACCTCACCCATGCCACCCTTGCCGAGGCTCTGCTTGATCTCGTAGCGGTCGTTGATGACCGTCCCGGTACCCAAGGGGTCCGTGCTTCTTCGCTGGAGATCCGTCATGGCAGGGTCTTCTGTTCAGATTCTCCCATTCGGACGCAGGTTTCAAGGACAAGCGATCCAGCGATCGCGCAGAGCGTCAGGCGACGGCGCCCGCAGTCAACGCGGCCTCCACTCGGGCGTAGAACAGGTCCACGGCGTCACCGAGCTTGCTCGGATCGGTGCCGCCGGCCTGCGCCATGTCGGGCCGACCGCCGCCAGTCCCGGACACTACCCGGGCGATGTCACGCACGAGATCACCGGCCTTGGCGCGCGCGGAAAGGCCCTTCTCGACCGTGACCACCAGCTGCGCTTTGCCACCCGTGGACGAGGCGACCAGCACGGCGGCCACGCCGAGCCGGTCGCGCAGCTGATCGGCGAGCTCCCGAGCGGTCTTGGCGTCCAGATCGTCGATGCGAACGGCCAGGGCTTTTGCGTCGCCGACGGTGCGCGCCTGCGCCAGCATGGCTTCGATTCCGCCGCCGCTGCCGCCGCCGAGCGCGGCCTTCTTCTTGGCCTCGGCCAGCTCTTTTTCCTGCTTGTGCGTCTGCTCCAGCAGCCGCTCCATCTTTTCGACGACTTCGTCGGGGCTACTCTTGAGCGTGCGCGCCACCTTGCCGAGCGAGCCCTCCAGCTTCTGCAGGTAGGCAAGCGAGTTGAGGCCCGTGGCCGCTTCGATGCGACGTACGCCGGCCGCAATGCCGCTGTCGGAGAGGATCTTGAAAAGGCCGATGTCGCCGAGCGCGCGGGCGTGCGTGCCGCCGCAAAACTCGACCGAGTCGGCCGTCATGGTGAGCACGCGGACCGTCTCGCCGTACTTTTCGCCGAACATCGCGACGGCGCCCTTGGCGCGCGCTTGCTCGAGTGGGAGCACCTCGGTCTCGATCGGCGCGTTCTCGAGGATCTTCGCGTTCACGAGGCGCTCGATGGTGATGATCTCGTCGGCCGTGAGCGGCTTGCCGTAGCTGTAGTCGAAGCGCAGGCGCTCGGGGCCGACCAGCGAGCCCTTCTGCGCGGCTTGCTCGCCGAGCGTTTTGCGCAGGGCCCAGTGCAGCAGGTGGGTGGCCGAGTGGTTGCGCCGCGTGGCGCTGCGGGTGGCGTGGTCGACGCGCTGCCCGACCTCCGCACCGACAGAGAGCGTGCCTTCGAGCACCTCTCCCGACAACACGAACACGGCGGCGGTGGGCTTCTGCACGTCGTCGATGCGGACGCGCAGACCGCCGTCACCGGTGAGCACGCCGCCGTCGCCAAGCTGGCCGCCCGATTCGGCGTAGAACGGGGTCTGATCGAGGACGACGAAGACTTTGCTGCCGGCTTCGGCGGATTCTGCCTTGCCGGCGGGCGTGGCGAGGGAGAGCACGCGGCCGCTGGCTTCTTCGCGCTCGTAGCCGAGAAATCGGGTGGGCTGCGCACCGTCTGCCAGCGCGCGGAACACGTCGGCCACGGCTTCGTCGCCGACCTTGGAGCCCTCGCTGCGCGAGCGCTGCACATCGAGCGCGCGATCGTACCCGGCGTTGTCGACGGTAAAGTCGCGCTCCTTGGCGATCACCTCGGTGAGGTCGAGCGGAAAACCAAATGTATCATACAGCTTGAAGGCGACGTCGCCCGAGACCTGCGTCTGGCCGCGGCTGCGCATCTGCACGACCTCTTCGTCGAGCAGCTTCATGCCCCGGTCGATGGTCTCGCGAAAGCGCACTTCCTCTTGCTCGGCCACGTCGGCGATCACGGCGCGCCGCGCGACGAGCTCCGGATACACGTCTCCCATCGAATCGACGACGGCGAGCGCGACCTCGTGCAAGAACGGCTTGGTGATGCCAAGCCGGTGGCCGTGCCGGATGGCGCGGCGCATGACACGGCGGAGCACGTACGAACGACCGGTGCGATCCGGGTGGATGCCCTCGGCGAGCAAGAACGCGGTGGTGCGCGCGTGGTCGGCGATGACCCGCAGCGACACGTCGTCGTCGGCGATGCTGGCGCCGTACTTCTTGCCGGCCAGATCGGCGGCTTTGTGCACGAGGGAGGCAAGCAGGTCGGTGTCGTAGTTGCTGGTCTTGCCTTCGAGCACGGACGCGACGCGCTCGAGCCCGGCGCCAGTGTCGACGCAGGGCTTGGGAAGTGGCTCGAGCGTGGCGACGCCGTTCGACAGCGAGCGCTCGAACTGCATGAACACCAAGTTCCAGATTTCCATCCAGCCGTAGCCTTGGTGGTTTGGCTCGACCTGGCCGAAGGTGCGCACTTCTTCCGGAGTTGGCGCAGCGCCGTCTTGGCCGTGGAAGAAATGAATCTCGGTGCACGGACCGCACGGGCCCGTCTCGCCCATCTGCCAGAAGTTGTCGGCCATGCCCATGCCGACGATGCGCTCGTCCGGCAAGCCGGAGATCGACTTCCACAGGGCGCGCGCTTCGTGGTCGGCCTCGAGGCCGTTCTCGCCACCGAATACGCTGACGAGGAGGCGATCGGCGGGAATCTGCCACTCGCGCGAGATGAGATCCCACGCCATCTTGATGGCTTCTTCCTTGAAGTAGTCGCCGAAGCTGAAGTTGCCGAGCATCTCGAAAAAGGTGTGATGCCGCGCGGTGACGCCCACGTTCTCGAGGTCGTTGTGCTTGCCAGAGATGCGGATGCATTTCTGGCTGGTAGTGACGCGCGGCGCGCGGCGTGGCTCCTTGCCGGTGAACACGTCTTTGAACGGCACCATGCCCGCGTTGGTGAACATCAACGTGGGATCGTTCTGTGGCACGATGGGCGCGCTGGGCAGACGCTCGTGACCGTTCTTGGCGAAGAAGTCGAGGAAGGACGAGCGCACCGCGTGCGCTTGTGTGGTGTGGCCGAACGAGGCGACGGGCATGATCCGTGGGTCTTTACCACAGGAGAACGCGGCGGAAACCGCGCAGAACCCTTACGAGACGAGCTTCCGGTACAGATCGCCGTACGCGCGCGCCACCACTTCGGGCGTGAACCGAGCCAGATACTCGGCCTGCCCGCGCTCGGCGGTCTGGGCATGCAGCAATGGGTCGCAGGCCAGCCGCGCAACCTCGTCGACCAAGGCGTGGGCTTCGCCTGCGCGAACCTGGAGCGCTGCCTCGATCTCGGTGAGCGGGCCGCCCGTGGCCACCAACAGCGGGACGCCCAGCGACAGGCTCTCGAGCAGCACCAAAGGCAGGTCGACCTTGCCGTACAAATCGTCGACCGGGAACAGGATCACGAACGCGCCGGCAAGCAGCGCCGGGAGGTCGGCCACGGTACCTGCAAAGTGCACTCGATCCTGGAGCACGACCGGCAGGTCGGCGCGCAGAGCGTCCTCGCAGGCGCGGGCCCTCGGGGTCTTGGCGCGGCACGCGAAGACCACGTCGAAGCCGAGCGATACGAGACCGCTGGCAGCGTCGAGGACGGTGCGCGCGCCGCTCGAGACCTCGAGATCGCCGGGGTAAACGACGTACCGGTCGGCGAGCTTGGGGAAGCTTGCCCGCAGGGCGGCGGTACGCTCGGAAGTGGGCGGCAGCGGCGCACGCGCACACGGTGGGATCACCACCAGTGACTCGGCGGCCGCGCCCGCCTGCAAGAGCTTGTCGAAGGTGTCCTGGCTCTGCGCGACGACGACGTCACCAAACAGCAGCCTCTGAACGCGCACGAACTCCTTGGGCGTGGATGCGACGGTCTGGACCACCTTGGGCCGCCGCGACGCAGAGCGTAACTTCTGGGCGCGGATGGCGGCGTGGGCGGCGCCCGACGAGAGCGGATTGGGCGCGAAGACGAAATGCCACAACTCTTCTCGCGGCGCGCCGAGCAGCCGCAGCATCACGCGCGCGTTTTCCTGGAGCGTGGGCGAGAAGCCGAAGCTGCCTGCACGATACACGGGCTCTTGCCGCACGCGCGCGGCGAGGTCGGTCACGGCGCCGGTGGTGAGCACCGTGGGCACCACGGCGAGGACATGCTCGGCGAGATCCCGCACCAGGTTTTTGGACCCATCGTGCCACGGGGGCTGTATCGGCTTGGAGACGTAGAGGACCCGCACGCCCACGGCTCTACACCACCACGGACGCCGGCGGTACGGTTCGGGCGCGGCAGATCCGAGTCAGAGCGCGGCGCGAAAGCCGGCTTCGGCGCTGCCCATGGCCGACGCCACGGCGTTCTCGACGGCCTTTTTCTGCAGGTCGAACAGCGCCTGCCCGGCATTCTGGCTGAGTGCGCCGCCGGCGGTGGCCGAGCCGGAAAACGTAGCCTTGAGGGCTTGGTTGCGCAGCACGGAGAACTCGACTTGGGCGCGCATCGTGAGCTGCCCACCCTGCTCGGCTTGCTGCAAGGTGCGCAGCTGTCCGTCGAGGCGAAGCAGCGGCAGCTTCTTGAAGGTCTTGAGTAGCTGTCCTTCGCTCTCGTCGATGACCGCTGCATTCTGCAAGCGAGTGATCGCCACCTGCTTGGTCGCACCGCGCAGCACCGACGGCAGCTCCTTCGACTTGACCGACGAAAGGTTGCGCATGGCGCCGACCTGGACGACGTACTTGGCGGCATCCGGACCGGACGGCTTCTTCTTCTCGTTGTTCTGCCGAGCGCGGAGCTTGTCGCCCGAAGAGGTGAGCGTGATCTTCACGTCCGAGTTGGGTTCGGCGGCAGCACGCGCGTCCAGCGCGCCGATGGCCGACAGATCGCCCAGTTCCACGAGACCTGCCGCAGCCGCGGCACGCACGGCGGGATGAGAATCCGACAAGGCCGCTTCGAGCGCCGGCTTGGCGCCAGAAATCTTGGTTCGACCGACGATGAGCGCGGCACTCATGCGCACGCGGAAGTCCTTGTTCGACGCGAGGTCGTCGAGTGGGGAGGCCGATGCGCCACGCGGCAGCGCCAGAGCGGCTGTGACGACGAGTCCCATCGTCAACACGCTGCGACGGGAAGTCAGTTCGATCGAGACGCGGGCCACTCGCTCACCGTAACGGATGTTCTCCACCTTCACCAGCCGCTGCACACGCGACGAGCGAATTGGCTGCCTGCGTTCTGCAGGCTTATGTGCGTGATGTACGTCGCTGTCGTTGGCGACGGACGCTCGCGGCGAGAGACTGCCCCTCAGAAGAGTTCTTTGAGCTCGCGCTCGAGTTGGACCTCGTCGCCGTCCTCGTAGCCTTTGTGGGCGAAGCGTACGACGCCCCCCTTGTCGATCAGGTAGGCCGTGGGCATCGCCTTCGGATCGTACTTGCCGGCGATCGACTTGCCTTCGTCCCAACCGAGCGGGAACTGCACGGCGTGCGTCTTGCCGAACGCGTCGATGTCCTTCGGTTCGTCGTCCTCGGACAGGCCCACGATCTCGAGCTTGTCCTTGTACTTTGCATACAGCTCTTGGTACTTCGGGAACGACTTGGCGCACGGCACACACCACGTGGCCCAGAAGTCGACCAGGACGACTTTGCCCTTGAGGGCGGCAAGCTTGACGCTGCCGGAGCCGTTCTCGCGACGCACCGAGAAGTCCGGTGCGGGATTGCCGACCAGCGGCGAGTCTTTGCTGCTGGCGCCGGCGCTCGCGGGCCGTTTGGCGCCGCTCGCGTCGGCCCCGGGGCCGCACGCGGTGAGCATCAACGACGCCGCGAACGCACAGGCCAGCGGAGAAACCTTCGTCATGGCCGGGCAAAGTATCACGCGCCGCGGCCAGTCTGGAACAGGCAAGCCACCGGCGGAGCTGGCGCGCGCCGTCAGCGGTAGCAGACCTTCGGGCCCTTCGTGTCGCGGCATTTGAGCTGACCGCCGCAGTCGGCGTCCACCTTGCACACCAGGCGGCACTTCTTGTCGTCCTTAGGGAACTCGTAGTAGCCGACCTCGCACTTGCCGGAGGCTGGCATGTCCTTGAGCACCTGCTTGGTGGTACCGGCGGGCTTCGCGCCGGCGTCCACGACGACGAGCGGCGGCTTCACCGCGCCCGCGTCGACGACCACTGGCTTCACCGCGCCCGCGTCGACGACCACTGGCGCCACCGCGCCCGCATCCGTCACCTTGGCGCCCGCATCCTTCGGGACGACCTTGGTGGGCGCTGCTTTGCCGGCGGCTGCGTCTTCCACGGCCGCGGCGATGGGTGGCACCACCGCTGCGTCGACCCAACCCATCCTCTTGGAACCGGCTTGCTCGAACACGATAAGTACACCGCCCGCGTACGTGGCGAGCTCGATGACGGTGCTGTCGACAGGGAGCGTCGCCACGATGTCGGTGCCGGGAAAGGTCGAGTGCACGACGGCGGACTTCAGGGTCTTCACCTCGCCGCTGGCCGGCCGTTCGTCCGCCGCGTAGCGCGTGATTGCGGCTTCGTTCGCGATGCCGTTACCAACCACCACGAGACCTGCGTCGGCGCCGGCGTCTGTCTGCTTGTTGAACAGGCTGCCGCAGGCCGCCGCGGACATGCAGAGGAGGGTGGACACGAACACGAGCTCTGAGCGGATCGACATGAGGATTCTCCTGGGGTGCGCTGCGCCAGCGGCGCGCGCGCCGCGCAGGTCATACGTGCTTGGTGGCTCTGCCGTCAACGGCGGAGCAGCGCCGCTCAGAGGGCGGCCAGCCAGCGCTGCAAAATGCCGTAGCCGGTATGCATCAGGGCCAATGAAGTCGATTCGTTCTTCTGATGCGCCTGCGCGTTCTCGCCAGGGCCGAAGTTGATGGCGGCGATGCCGTGGAGCGCGAACCGCGCGACATCGGTCCAGGCCTGTTTCGAGGCCACGTCGGTGACGCCCGCAGCGATCAACGCGTCGACCAGCGGGTGCTCTCGGTTCGGCGGCGCGGCGGGGGAGCGGTCGGTGAAGCGCAGCTCGGCGCGGCCGCCGACCAGTGCCTCGACCTGGGCCTGCGCCTGCTCGACCGAGTAGATCGGCGCGAAGCGATGGTTCAAATTGAGCACGAAGCGGTCCGGCACGACGTTGCGACCGCGGCCGCCGTCGTTGGCGCGAGTCACGCTGGTCACGGTTCGGAACGTGAGTCCTTCGAGAATGGTTTCTTCCGGTACACGCGCAGCCAGCTCGCCGAGAAACCCGGCGGCCCGCAGCACGGCGTTGTCGGCCTCCCACGGACGCGCCGAGTGACCCGTGCGCCCGACGAACGTCACTTCGGCGTGAAGCGAGCCACAGCATCCGAGCTGCAGGCGATTGTCCGACGGCTCGAGGCACACGGCCAGGTCGACGGCGCGCAGCTCGGCGTCGCCGTCGAGTACGGGACCGAGCTCGTTCTCGGCGAAGGGGCCTTCCTCGCGCGCGTAAAACACCAAGGTGAGGTTTGCGTTGCCGCCCACTTCGGCTTCGGCCAGCGCGATCATCAGCGCCAGGCCGCTCTTCATGTCGGCGACGCCGGAGCCGTAGATGCGATCGCCGTCGATGCGAGCCGGACCGTTCTCGGTGCGGACGGTGTCGAGGTGGCCCACCAGCGCCACGTGCGGACCGGACCGACCGCGGCAGACCGGGACGACGATCGAGTCGCCGTAGCGGCGTATGGGCGGCCTTCGCGGCAGCTTGGCCAGACGCTCCTGTACGATATTGCAAAGTACATGTTCTTCACCGATGGGCGAAGGCACACTGGCCAGCCACAGGAGCAGCTGGTCGAGAGCGGCAGCCGCTTCGGGGCTCAGCACGGCACGGCGAAGTCGCGCAGGGCTGCGTTGAGGCTGGTCTTGCGGTCGGTGCTCGCAGAGCGGGTTCCGATGATCAGGGCGCAGGGTACCTGGAACTCGCCGGCGGGAAATGTCTTGGTGCGCGTGCCAGGGATGACGACGCTGCGGGCCGGCACGTAGCCCTTCGATTCGACCGGCGCGGCGCCGGTGACGTCGAGGATGGTGGTGGAGGCCGTGAGGACGACGCCGGCGCCGATGACCGCTTCCCTGCCGACATGCACGCCTTCCACGATGACCACACGCGAGCCGATGAAGGCGCCGTCTTCGACGATGACGGGACGCGCGCTGGGGGGCTCGAGCACGCCACCGATGCCGACGCCGCCGGCGAGGTGCACGTCCTTGCCGATCTGGGCGCAGGAGCCGACCGTGGCCCACGTGTCGACCATGGAGCCGGAGCCGACGTAGGCGCCGATGTTGACGTACCCCGGCATCACGATGGCGCCCGGCTCGAGGAACGCGCCGTAGCGCACGACGCCTGGCGGCACGATGCGTACCCCGGCTGCGGCGAGATTCGACTTCACGGGAATCTTGTCGAAAAACTCCAGATCACCGGCCCGCATCACGTCCATCTTGCGCAAGGCGAAGTACAGCAAAATCGCCTGCTTCACCCACGCGTGGACAACCCACTCGCCGCCTTCGTGGGCCGGCGGTGACGCGACGCGCACGGCGCCGCGGTCGAGGTATTCGAGGGTCGTGAGCACCGCCAGCTCGACCTCCGGATCGGTCAGCCGGGTGCGGTCTTCGAACGCGGCTCCGATCAGGGTCTCGAGCTGGTGGTGCTCCGTCACGACTCAGGCCTTCAGATCAGGAAAGAAGTACTTGATCTCGATGCCGGCGTTTTCGAGCGAGTCCGAGCCATGCACCGCGTTCTCGCCAATGCTGTCGGCGTACAGCTTGCGAATGGTGCCTTCGTCCGCCTTCTTCGGGTCGGTGGCGCCCATGGCGGTGCGGTAGTCGGCCACGGCGTTCTCTTTCTCGAGCACCGAGACGACGACGGGGGAACGCATCATGAACTCGGTGAGCTCGCCGAAGAACGGGCGCTCTTTGTGGACGGCGTAAAAACCCTCGGCCTCGGCCTTGGTGAGCCGCTTGTGCTGCAGCGCGACGATTTTGAAGCCCTTGCCTTCGAGAAGAGACAGGATCGCGCCGATCTTGTTCTTTTCGACGGCGTCCGGCTTGAGGATGGAGAAGGTGCGTTCTACGGCCATGTTGTTGCAGCGCGTTTTAGAAAACTGAGTGAGAAACCGCAAGGGACACACGCCGGAGATCGTGCCGCGGGCCGCGCTCGGTCGTTGCGAAGGCCAGCGCCGTGACGCCATGGTGGCCCTCGCGGAGGAGCGGGCTGCACGTCTAGCCCAACCGTAGGCGGCTGAGGCGCAACGAGAAAGGCCGCCTCCCTCGCGGGTGGCGGCCTCTCGATGCCGGCATTCGGTGGACCGGCGGTCAGCTCACTTCTTCATCATGGCCATGAGCGTCGACGCCATCTCGCTCGGGTTCGGTGCGACCTTGCAGCCGGCGCTCTGCAGCGCCTCGATCTTGGCTGCGGCCGTGCCCTTGCCTCCGGAGATGATCGCGCCCGCGTGCCCCATGCGCTTGCCGGGCGGCGCCGTGGTGCCCGCGATGAACGCCGCGACGGGTTTGTTCACGTGCTTCTTGATGAACTCGGCTGCGTTCTCCTCGGCGCTGCCGCCGATCTCGCCGATCAAGATGATGCCGTGGGTCTGCTCGTCACGATTGAGCTCTTCGAGCACGTCGATGAAGTCCATGCCGGCGATCGGATCGCCACCGACGCCGATACACGTGGACTGACCGACACCGAGCGCGGTCAGCTGGCCGACGGCCTCGTAGGTGAGCGTGCCCGACTTCGACACCACCGCGATGTGGCCACCGGGCGTGTGGATGTGGCCGGGCATGATGCCGATCTTGCACTCGCCTGGCGTGATGATGCCCGGGCAGTTGGGTCCGATCAGGCGAATGCCCTTCTGACCTGGCTTGGCCTTGATGCCGTCGTACACGCGGCGGACCTTCAGCATGTCCATGGCGGGAATGCCTTCGGTGATGCACACGACCAGCTCGATGCCGGCGTCGAACGCCTCGAGGATGCCGTCTGCCGCTCCGGGCGGCGGCACGAAGATGACGGTGGCGTTGGCGCCCGTCTTTTCGACCGCTTCGCGCACGGTGTTGAACACCGGCACGGTGCCCTTGCCGCCCTCGAACTTCTCACCGCCGCGGTTCGGCGTGACGCCGCCGACCACCTGGGTGCCGTAGTCGATCATTTGCTTGGCGTGGAAGCCACCGGCAGAGCCGGTAATGCCCTGCACGATCAGCTTGGTCTGTTTGCCGACGAGGATACTCATTTTTTCAATCCCTTCACGGCGTCGACGACCTTCTGCGCGCCGTCGGCCATGGTGGTGGCCGCGGTGATGGCGAGCCCACTATCGTTCAAGATCTTGCGTCCCAGCTCGACGTTGGTGCCTTCGAGGCGAACGATGAGCGGTACCTTCAAACCAAGCGACTTGGTCGCTGCGACCACGCCGTTGGCGATGACGTCGCACTTCATGATGCCGCCGAAGATGTTGACGAAGATGGCTTCCACCTTCGGGCTCTTCAGGATCATCGTGAACGCCTTTTCGACCTGCTCCTGCGTGGCGCCGCCGCCGACGTCGAGAAAGTTGGCCGGCGAGACGCCGTGTTTTTCGCCGAACACTTTGATGATGTCCATGGTCGACATGGCGAGGCCGGCGCCGTTGACCAGGCAGCCGACGTTGCCGTCGAGCGAGACGTAGGACAGGCCGGCAGCCTTGGCTTCGATCTCGACGGGATCTTCCTCGTCGGGATCGCGCATCGCAGCCCACTCCGGGTGGCGGAACTCGCCGTTGTCGTCGAAGTTGAACTTCGCGTCGAGCGCCATGACCGTCTTGTCCTTCAAAACGACCAGCGGGTTGATCTCGAGCAGCGAGCAGTCTTCTTTCACGAAGCAGTCGTACAGCGCCATCATCACCTTGGTGAAGCTGGCGACGGTTTCCTTGCCGTATTTCTCGAGCCCCATGCGGAACGCTACGTCGCGCGCCTGGAACGGCGACAGACCGGTGACGGGATCGGCGTACACGGTGATCATCTTCTCGGGGGTGTCGTGGGCCACCTTTTCGATGTCCATGCCGCCTTCGGTCGACGCGATGAATGCGACGCGGCGCGATTCGCGGTCGACGACCGCCGAGAGGTACAGCTCGGCCTGCATCTCGAGGCCCTGCTCGATGTAGAGCCGCTTGACCTTCTGCCCTTCGGGGCCGGTCTGCGCGGTGACGAGCTGCATGCCGAGGATCTGCTCGGACAGCTTCTTGGCGTCGTCGGCGCCGCCCTTGGCGACCTTCACGCCGCCGCCTTTGCCACGACCCCCTGCGTGGATCTGTGCCTTGACTACGGTGAGCTGGTTGCCGGTTTTCTCGATGACTTTCTTGGCGGCTTCGTAGGCTTCCTCCACGCTGAAAGCCGGAATGCCAAACGGGATCGGAATGCCGTACTTCGCGAAGATCTGCTTGCCTTGGTACTCGTGTATTTTCATTCGTCGATCAGCCTTTCTTCACGACGTCGAGCACGCTCTGCACCGAAGCGGCGCTCTTCTTGAGCATGCCCTTCTCTTCTTCCGTGAGCTCGATCTCGATGATCTTCTCGACGCCGTTCCCGCCGATCATGGCAGGCACGCCCATGAACAGATCCGTGTAGCCGTATTCGCCCTCGAGGTAGGTGGCGACGGGCAGGATGCGCTTCTGGTCGAGCAGGTACGCCTTGGCCATCGCAACGGCCGAGGTAGCCGGGGCATAATAAGCGCTGGTGCCCATGAGGCCGACGATCTCGCCGCCGCCCTTGCGGGTGCGCTCGATGATCGCGTTCAGCCTGTCCTTCGCGATGAGCGAGCTGGCCGGGATGCCGTTGATGGTGGTCATGCTGAGCACGGGCACCATGTCGTCGCCGTGGCCGCCGAGAACCATGGCGCGGACGTCTTTGATGCTACAGCCGACTTCGCGGGCGAGAAACAGCTGGAAGCGAGCGCTGTCGAGCACACCGGCCATGCCGACGATCTTGCTCTTCGGCGCGCCTACGACCTTCATGTACTCGTAAACCATTGCGTCGAGCGGGTTCGAGATGACGATGACGAAGGCATCGGGGCAGTGCTGCTTGGCGTTCTTGGCCACGTCGCGGATGATGGGCAGGTTGGTGGCCACGAGATCGTCGCGCGACTGACCCGGCTTGCGCGGGATGCCGGCGGTGACGACGAGGACGTCGGCGCCCTTCAGATCGGCCCAGCTGCTGGTGCCGGTGATGCTGGAGTCGTAGCCGAGGACGCTGCTGTTCTGCTCCAGATCGAGCGCCTTGCCCTGCGCGAACTTTTCCTTGGCCGGGATGTCGAACAGGACGACGTCGCCGAGCTCTTCGTTGGCGAACAGGCGTGCGAGCTCGCCGCCGATGTTGCCTGCACCGATGAGGCCGATCTTCTTGCGCGTGGGCATGGGTGTACAATCTCCTGTGAGGTTCGAGCCCGCAAACACGGGCGCGCGAGTGGTACCGCAGTTTTGCGGGCACGAGAAGATACGCAGGCACGAAATTCTTGGCTCCCGCCGCGGCGTGCGGAGCCGGCTACCGCGGCGGCCGAGATACGGCAGACCATCACGAGCTCGCGTCCGTTCGAACGGGCAACCGACCGACACGGCAACGTACGAGCTCGACAAGGCCACCGGCATCCTCGAGGTGGACCGCCCGCAGAAGTTCTCGAACACCTGTCCCTCGCGTTACGGCTTCATCCCGCAGGCGCCAATGATGGGCTCGTTGCGGCGAGAGGCTGCCACTCGGCCGCCGGCCTCGCATCCGTAATCAGCGCCTCCGATCGGGCTGGAGTTTCGCCCGCGCCCGCGCCACACTGCCGGGATGGCGCGCGCAGCAATCGGGTGGGCTCTCGGCCTTGTCGTCGGTTGCAGTGCCTGCGTTGCGCCCCCGCAGCCGGCCACGCACGAAGGCCACGAAGACACGTCGCCCGAGCTCGGGGTGCTTCGCGCCGCGCTCGAGGCCGATGCCACGGTGGCCGACGCGATCGCCAGCGAGTGCTCGACCGGCAGCATCCGTGGACTCGGGCAGCAACTGATCGACGAAGTCCAGTGCGAGCGCCCGGGAACGTTCTCGCGCATCGACGACATCCCCAACGTGATCCTGGGCGACGCCACCTTTCCCTGGCTGCAGACCGCCGCTGCCGACGCCCTGCGCATCGTTGCTTCCAAGCGCGACGCCGCGATGACCATCAACTCGGCATACCGAACCGTTGCCCAGCAACTGATGCTGTATCGCTGGTACCGCAACGGCGGGCGCTGCGGAATCGCGCTGGCGGCGTTGCCGGGCAACAGCAACCACGAGTCCGCCCTCGCGGTCGACGTCGACGAGCACTCTGCGTGGAGGAGCACGTTCCAGACCAACGACTTCGCCTGGCTGGGCCGCGGTGATCCGGTGCACTTCGACTACGCGGGCGACGGAGACACGGTCGACCTCCGCGATTTTTCGGTGGCTGCATTCCAGAAGCTCTGGAACCGCAACAACCCCGAAGACGTCATCGACGAAGACGGTGTCTACGGACCCGCCACCGAAACCCGCATCCTGAAGGCGCCCGCGGCTGGTTTCGACAAGGGTGCACTCTGCATGGCGCCACCCGACCCGGACGCGGGTGCGACGCCCCTGCCGAGCACATCCGATGCAGCAGCGCCTCCCGCAGCGGGCGACGGCGGCGCCGCGCCCGCCTCGATCGACGCTCCAGACTGCGACGAAAGCGGATGTAGCATGCATGCCTCGGCTGGCGGCGCGTCGGGTTGGCTGCTGGCCGTGCTGGTCATGCTGGGCCGGCGCAGGATGTCCAGGAGGCGCGTGCTGGCCGCCTTCACGCCACGGCCAAAGTCCCGTGTACCATGCATCGGTCGACGCCGCGTGCCCACCTGGTGATCCGGCGACTTGGTGACCCGGCGTGCTTCAGCGAATTACGCTGCCGAAGAAGATACCGGCCACGGCGAGGAAGCCGAGCAAGCACACACAGCAGACGATGGTGAGAATGCCGAGGAACTTCCAGTACGCCTTCTGCTCCCCGAGGGCCGCCTCGAGATCGCTGACCTGCCGGGACGCCGTCAGCCGACCAATGGCGGTGCCATAGCCGTACAGCTTTTTTGCAGGATACACGTAAAGCACCGACATGGGCACGTAGACGAATACCATGAGGAGGCCGGGAGACACTCCGTAGCCGCCACGCGATCCAAGGATGCACAGCGTGATTGTTCCGTTGAGCAGGCTGAACGCGCTGCCAAGGAACATGATTACGGAGAAGAACAGGACCCACGGGCGCGTCTGGTGCAGGAGCTGCACCGTGGCCTCGCTGACCTGTTCTGCCGGGGCCGAACCGTCGAAGGAGTGCGCAGCGGGGGCGGTGTGCGGGTAGGGGTTCGAAGAGCCGTATCCCTGAGGCGCGGTCGGTTGCATGCCGTAAAAACTAGCGTTCGCTCGTTTCCACGGCAAGCAGCATGCTCACCCTCGCACGTTCACATGTGGGCGATGATGGCGTCTCCGAACTCGCTGCACTTGATCTTGGTCGAGCCTTCCATCATGCGCGCGAAGTCGTAGGTGACCCGCTTGGCGGCAATGGCGCCGTCCATGCCTTTCAGGATCAAGTCGGCCACCTCCGTCCAGCCCAGGTGACGGAACATCATCTCGCCCGACAGAATCACGCTCCCGGGGTTGACCTGGTCCTTGTCGGCGTACTTGGGCGCAGTGCCGTGGGTGGCCTCGAAGATGGCGTGGCCGGTGGCGTAGTTGATGTTGCCGCCCGGCGCGATGCCGATGCCGCCGACTTGCGCGGCGAGCGCGTCGGACAGGTAATCGCCGTTGAGATTCAGCGTGGCGATCACGTCGAATTCCTTGGCGCGGGTGAGCACTTGCTGCAGCGTGATGTCGGCGATGGTGTCCTTGATGAGGACCTTCTGCTTCCACTTGCCGTTGCCGTGGGTCTCGCGAAGGGCGAGGGCCGCGTTGACCTCGGCGACGATGCTCTTTTTTTGATCGGCCGACATCATGTCGTAGCCGGGCTCGATCATCTTCGCGTTCTGCTCGGCGGAGATCTTCTCGTTCTCCTCGACGTTGCCGAGAATCCACGACTCGCGCTCGGTGACGGTGTCGGCACGGAAGAAGGTCTGCGCCACCTGGTAGCCCCAGTCTTTGAAGGCGCCTTCGGTGTACTTCATGATGTTGCCCTTGTGGACGAGGGCAACGCTTTTGCGCTTGTTCTTCACGGCGAAGTCGATGGCGGCGTACACCAAGCGCTCGGTGCCGAGGAAGGACACGGCCTTGATGCCGAGACCAACCTGCACCGGGGTCTCACGCGCGCCGTGGCCCATGTCTTCCATCGACTTTTCCCAGCCGGCTTGCGCCGCCTTCGAACCGAAGCGGATCTTGGCGAAATCCTTGGGGAACTCTTTCTCGATGAAGGCGAGCAGCTTGGCCGAGTCGTCGGTGCCGGCGGCGTACTCGATGCCCGCGTAGATGTCTTCGGTGTTCTCGCGGAAGATGACCATGTCGACGTCGCCCGGCTTCTTCACCGGGGAAGGCACGCCCAAAAACCAGCGCACCGGGCGCAGGCAGACGTAGAGGTCGAGCATCTGGCGCAGCGCGACGTTGAGCGACCGGATGCCGCCGCCGACCGGCGTGGTGAGCGGGCCCTTGATGCCCACGAGATAGGTGCGGAACGCTTCGACGGTTTCGTCGGGAAGCCAGTTGCCGGTCTGATTGAAAGCTTTTTCGCCGGCGAGCACTTCCTTCCACTCGACCTTTTTTCTGCCGCCGTAGGCTTTTTCCACCGCGGCATCGAACACGCGGACGGACGAGCGCCAGATGTCCCGGCCAGTGCCGTCGCCTTCGATGAAGGGAATGATCGGCTGATCCGGGACCTGGAGCTTGTTCTTCGCGCCCATCGTGATCGGCGCTGCGTTTTCGTTTGCCATGGTTACTCTCCTCTGGAATGAGGCGGTCCCGATAGCATGCGGTCGCATCACCTGACTAGAGTGCCTCCTTTCCCGTCTCCCCCGAGTCGTCGCGCGCGCGTGGCCAGCATCGCTGCCCTGGTGGGCGCGTGCGTTGCCGCGCTGCCCCGTGCGTCTTCGGCTCAGTCCAATTATCGGCTCGCTCCGGTGGGCGGTAGGTCGACCCTCCTCGGTGGGACCGGCATCGTCTACGGACGCGACGCGGCGGCGGGTTTCCTCAATCCGGCCACCGCGGTCCTCGCAGACGACAACCGCTTGTCGTTCTCGGCGAACTTTTACACCATCAACTTGAACCTGGCGCCTAACTGGTACCAGCCGGGCACGGTCAACGAAGCCGTGTTCGGCAACCTGAACCTGAAGACCAACTCCACCACCGACTTCGAGTTCAACGCCCTGCCCTCGAGCCTCTGCCTCTACGTCAAGGCGGGCAGCATCGAAGCGATCCGCAAGAGGATCACCAATCCGCAGACCCGCGACGCCACCATCGGGATCTGTTTCGCCACGGTGCAGAGCTCACTCTTCAACTTCGCGGCCGAGGGCTTCAACGCGCAGCAGGGCCGCCTGATCACCCGGCAGGCGCAAACCGTCGCGCAGAGCTACGTGCGGTTTGCGGCCGGTCCCACCTATGCGATGCACATCACGGACGCGCTGGCAGTAGGCGCGTCGCTGCATGCCACGCTGGCGTCGCACCGCAGCTTGTTTGCCGCCACGGGAGCCACCTATGGGGCCAACTCCGCGGTCGATGCGAGCGGCAGGCCGATCAGCTCGCTCTTCTATTCCGGCTCCCGCGGGGACGCGTTGCAACTGGAGCCGCTGCTCGGCGCCACGTATCGCTTCGGACGGCAAAAGATCGGCATGTCCGTGAAGTTTCCGTCGCTGCACGTGTTCGGCGTCGGCGGCGCCAACCAGAACTCGCACTACGAAGGCGCAGGCCTCGGCAGCGCCACGTCCACCGTCACCGCCGCGGGCACCTTCAAGTCACGCTCTCCCATGCGCATCAGCCTGGGCACCGGGCTCGAAGCAAAGTGGGGCAACGCCGAGTTCAACACCAGCTACAGCCCCGCCACCAGCGGCTACAGCGCGGAGCTCGATGGCAACGCCACCGACATCCGCGGCGACTCCATCAACGATCGGGTCGTGAAGTACTCGCTGGCCGAGCGCTCGCGCGGAGTCGTCAACTTCGCCCTCGGCGCGGAGGTGTTCTTCTCGTCGAAGATCAGCATGCTGGCCGGCGCCGCCACCGACCTGAGCGCGGTGTCCAGGGGAGATCTTCAGGGCAGTCTGTTCAACTACCACCCAGCCCGCCTCAATCGCGCGTCGTTGTCGCTCGGCGCCGCATCGCACGGCGACGGCGGCGAGATCATGCTCGGCACCGAGTTCTCGGCAGGTTACGGCGATCGCCTCGCCGTCAATTCGTACCAGCTGCCTTCCGCCATCACATCCACGGGCACCAGCTCGTTCCAGCTCATGTTCGTGATCGCAGGCTCGACCAGCTTGAAGGCGATCAAGCGCGCGGTGGTCGACGTGAAGAGAGTCCTGAGCGAGCCCAGCAACAAGAAGAGCGAGCCCATCAAGGCGGCCAATCCCGAATCGAAAACGGTCGCGCCCGCGGAGCCCGCCAAACCCGTCGAGGCCGTGCCCACGCCGCCGAATCCAGACGCGCCGCCCCCCAAACCGGAATAGGCTTCAGCGCCATCAAGATGGCTGTTCTCGTCCGATCTGGCTCCGTGGCGCTGGTCGCTGTCGCTCTCACGCTCACGTCGAAAGAACGCGTCGCCGAGTCGAAGGAAGTGCCCTCGGCCGACGTCCCCGTCGCCGAGGTCGCAGACGCCACGCTCGATGCGCTCCCGACCGGCGTCGGCTCCGATGCGAGAGCGCTGGCACGCGCGGCGTTCGCGGCGTCGCTCGCCGAACGCGCCAGGCCCGGCCACGCGGCCGACGCGGTCGACGCCATCGCCAAGAGCGCGGGGCTCGGTGCCGACACGAAAGCGGAGCTGGTGCTCGTCGCGCGGCGCTTGCGACGCCAGCCCGATCCAAGCGTCGCGCGAGAAGTGGCGCTGCTCGGCCCGTTCCAGGACACTGGCGGTGAGCTCACGCACGCGCAGCCCGCCGAGAACAACGGCTTCGTGTGGAGCGAGAAGGACGACTACTCGTGGGGCAGTGTCCAGAACCGCTGGCGGGTGGTTCCTCGTGAGTTCGTGCGCGCGCAGGGCGTTCCACTCGACGCGTTCGTCCATCCCCGCGCCGAGAGCTGCTCGTACGTCGTTTCGTTCATCGTTCTGGACGCGCCTCGGTCGTTCCACGTGCGGGCCGCCGGCACGGGTGGCATCCGCCTCTTCGTCGACGGCAAGGCCGTAGCCACGAGCGACGAGCTGCACGCCGCGTCCCTGTTCGACCGCCTGGGCGCCAAGGTGCTCGGCGAGCGGGGCCAGCACTCGGTGGCCGCCAAGGTGTGCTCGGGCCCTCTCGGCGACGCCGGACTGGCGCGTCTGCGCGTCCTGGCGGACGACGGCACGCCGATCGCGTCCCGGCCGCGCCCGGCGCAAGCCTCACTTGCGGGCTCGAAGGCCACCGAGGAAGCCACGCCGCTCGCCCTCGCGCTCAAACAAGGGAGCGACGTCGCACGCCTGGTGTTGCTCACGGCGGGCGGCGCCGACGACGCGAAAAGCCCCCGCGCAAGCGGACTGTCCGAGGGCATCGCGCGCGCACCCAGCGCCGATCCCACTGGCGCCGCCCTCGTTACCACGCTGGCGCCGTCGCGCGGGCTCCGCTCCGAAGTGGCGCTGCGCTGGAGCGCGGACCCGAAGCTGGGCGCCTACTTTGCGCGCCGTTCGACCGAAGCGGCACTCGCCGGTGGCCTGGTCGACTACGCGTACGCGCTCTTCCTTGGTGCCGGGCTCGACAAGCTGACCGACGGCGAGACCACGCTGTTGCACTCCTCGATCGACGAGTCCACCGGCAGCGAGGTGTTCCGCCACGCCGCCGAGAGGCGCATCGCCGCTGCGGTCAAGGCGAATCCCGCCAGCGCGCCCGACGTGATGCTGGAGTGGCTGGCGAGCCATGCCGCCACGCCGCTCGAATCGCGCGACGCCGCCCTCGAGCTGCAACGGCGCGCCAAACCAGGCCTCTATCTGCTCACTACACTCGGCGCGCTCGAGTCGCGCGCTGCTCTGCAGGCACGGGCCACCGCCTTGTTCGAGGGCGGCGCCACCCGCGCCGACGAGCTCGTCGCGGCCGTTCGTTTCCTCGAGGCGCGCGGCCTCGCCGGAGAAGCACGCCCGCTCGCCTTTTTGCTGACCAAACTGTTCGCGCCCAACCGCAGCGAAGCCTTCGAGGTGTTCGCCGACCTCGCCAAGCGCTCGGGCTACGCGCAGGACGTGCTGCCGGCGCTTGCCCGTGCGGCCGTGCTGGCTCCTGGCGACGCGCGGCTCCGCACCGAGCTCGCGTACCGGGCCGCCAGTGCGAAGGCGGGCGCGGGCGAGCTTGCCAAGAACGCCCGCCCCTGGGACGAAACGTACCTGGTCTCGTCCGAGCGCGCCCTTGCGCACCGCAAGGACAAACCCACGTCGGACTTCGCCGAACGGCAGCTTTACTGGCTACGCGCCGTCGAGCTGCACGACGACGGCCGCGTGTCGCAAATGATGCACTATGCACGGGAAATAGGAATTCCGTCGCGGTCGGACGAAGACCGCTACGAGAACCTCCCGGCCGAGGCCGACCTCACCGAGATCCTGCGCGCCCGCGTCCACCGCAAGGACGGCAGCGTCGCGTTTCCTGCCGAAGAGCACGCCGAGGCCAGCGACACCCGGCTGAAGTGGCCGGCGCTCGAAAAGGGCGACGTGGTCGAAGTGGCGGTGCGCCAGTGGACCGAGCGCAGCGTGGGCGGCCGGCGTGATCCGCCGTTTTACTTCATGGACTATGGTGCCAGCACCGAGACGAGGCCGCTGCTCGAAAACGCGGTGATCGTCTCGCATCCGGCCAGCAAGAAGCTGCACCTGTCGGTGGTGCGTCCCGGCAACGTGGAGCGTCGCGAAACCAATGCCGACGGCCGTCACGTCATCGAGCTGCGCTGGAAGGCGCCGAGGAACGTGCCCGACGAACCGTACTCGCCGCCCATGAGCGAGCTCGTACCGCTGGTCGTCGGCTCCAGCTACGGCAGCTGGCCCGAGTTCTTCGCGTGGTACAACGAGGCGGTCCGCCGCTTCGCCGATCCGGACGCCGAGGTCAGGCGGCTGGCCGCCGAGCTCACCAAGGGCAAGACCACCCAGAACGACAAGGTCAAGGTTCTGTTCGACTTCGTCGCCGACAAGATCCGCTACGTCAATTATGTCTCCGGCGAGTGGTGGTTGCCCAACCGCCCGCAGGAAGTGCTCGCTCGTCGCGAAGGCGACTGCGACGACAAGGCGCTGCTGCTCATCTCGCTGCTGGCCGCGGTCGGCATCCATGCCGAGGAGGTCCTCGTGCAAACCCGCATGACCGGCATGCCGTCGGTGCTCGACGCGCCCGGCGTCGCCGCTCCGTTGTTCGATCACGGCATCGCGTTCTTGCCCGGCCCGAACGGCGGAACCTACCTCGATGCCACCAGCCCGGCGTCTCGCCTCGGGCCCTTGCCCGCCATGGATGCGCGCGCCCGTGCTGCGCGCGTCGACCAGCAGAGCATCACCACTCTGCCGAGCGCCCAGCCCGAAGATCACGGGCGCAGAGCGCGCTACGAGATCGACCTGCAAGACAGCGGCGCCGCCACGCTCGACGTCGCCGAAATCCACTCGGGTGACGCGGCGTTTTCGCTGCGCTCCGAGCTGCTCGAAGCCGGCGCCCGCAACAACTACGTCGAGGAACGTCTGCTCGCACCCATCGTGTCCACCGCCAAAG
>JAYUXI010000155.1:0-4803 GCA_043753085.1 Myxococcales bacterium
TCGATCGGCGGGATGATCTGCGCGCCGTTTTCCCAGTAGACCTTGTAGCCGTTGTACTCGGGCGGGTTGTGGCTGGCGGTGATCATGACGCCGGCGGCCGCGCCCACGTCCTTGACGGCGAACGCGACGAGCGGCGTGGGCTCGGTATCCTCGAAGAGCAAGACGCGGAAGCCCGCGGCGGCGAGCACGGCGGCCGCGTCTTTGGCGAAGGTGTGGCTGAAGCGGCGGCCGTCGAAGCCGATGACGACGCCACGGGCCTTGGCGTTGGGTACGAGCCGTTCGAGCGCGACGCCGAGTCCGGCGGTGGTGCGGATCACCACGGAGCGATTCATGCGGTTGACGCCGACGCCGAGAAACCCGCGGAGCCCGGCCGTGCCGAACTCGAGGGGGGCATAGAAGCGATCCTGCAGGTCGGCGAGGACAACGGGATCGTCGGCGCGACCGAGCAGGGCGGTGAGCTCGGCGCGGTCGACCGGCTCGGCGTCGCCGTCGATCCAGGCTTGAATCTGCTCGCGGAGAGAGGTGTCCATCCACGTGTTCTACGCCGTCGCTTGCAGAGCCGTAAACGCAAACATGTGCGTTTCCGGCGAGAGAGCGGCTCCAACCTGTGGCAGACTGCTTTCCCCGTGCTGCGTTACGCTCTCCGGCGCGTGTTGTGGGCCATCCCCACCCTCTTCGGCGTCAGCCTCGTCGTCTTCCTGCTCACGTCGCTGCTTCCCGCGCCCGAGACCGAGCTGAGCGCCGCCAGCGCGCACGATCCTTTCGCCATCGACCGCGCCCGCCGCGAGCGTTTTCTCGATCTGCCACTCTTCGTGAACGCCCTCCCCCGCGGCGTGCGCGATCGCGCCATCGAGTGCACCGAGCACATCGCCAAGGCCGACTCCCTCGCGCCCGAGGCCACCCGCGAGCTCGCTCTGCTCGGCGGCGCCGCCTTCCCGACCGTGTTGCCACTGCTGCGCGAGCTGCCCTCCGAACAAGCGATTCGCGTCGCACTCGCGCTCGCTCCCATCGGCCGCCGCATCGGCCGCGCCGACGATCAAACGCTCGACTCCCGCGAACGCAGCGTCGTCTACTGGAAGCACTTCTGGGAAGACGAAGAGCTCGAGTTCGAGACCGCCATCGTCCGGCGCAATGTCGCCCGGCTGTCGCAGTACGGGGGCGCCCTGCGCCGCTCCGACCTCGCCTTGGTCGACACCTTCGCCTTGCAGGAGATCATCCCGCAGATGCAGCGCACGAGCGATCACGCCAGCCTCCGCGAGCTGACCATGGCCGCTGCACACGCCACCGGGGGCGGGCCGATTCTGCCGACCGATGCCAGCCACGACGAGCTCCGTCTCGTCCTCGAAGCATGGCGCAGCTACTGGTTCGTCCACCGCGACATGCACCGCGAGCTCACCAGCCAGAGCCGCCTCGGCGCCATCCTCACCGAGACCCGCTACGCCAAATGGGTCGGCGGCGCGCTGACCGGGCGGCTTCCGCCGAGCAACGCCCACATCTCACGCACGCGCACCAGCCTCGACGAGCTGGCGCACACGCTGCCCGTCACACTTTCGCTGGTGGCGCTCGCCGCTCTGCTGTCGGCGGTGATTGCGATCCCGCTCGGCGTGATCGGTGCATACCGCAGGGGTCGCCCGATCGACGTCGCCCTCGCCTTCGTGCTCATGGGCTTCCACTCGCTGCCGCCGTTCGCGCTCGCCGAGCTCTTCGACACCTGGCTGCCGAAAACGTCGATCGTGCTGCCCGCGTTTGCCCTCGCGCTCGGCACCATCGGTGTGCTCTCGCGCACGCAGCGCGCGGCCCTGCTCGAGGTGCTCAGCTCCGATTTCGTGCGCACGGCGCGGGCCAAGGGGGCCTTCGGGGCCCGCCTGCTGGTCGTGCACGCCCTGCGCACCGCACTCGTGCCGATGATGGCCCTGGCCGGTTTGCAGGTGCCCGTGCTGTTCGGCGGCGCCGTGCTCGTCGAGGACATCTTCCAGCTGCCCGGCACCGGGCGCGCCGTGCTCGACGCCATTCGCCAGGGCGACACCGGCTTCGTGGTCGTGTGCGTGCTCGTCATGGCGCTCGTCACCAGCCTCACGTTGGTGCTGGCCGACCTCGCGGCTGGCCTGCTCGACCCGCGCATCCGCGAGACCCTGCGCCGGCGAGGCTCCACGTGACCCCCGAGCAGGCATCGACTGGTTTTGCGCTACCGCCGTCATCGACTGGTTTTGCGCTACCGCCGTCATCGGTTCACCCACGCGGCACGTTGCGGCATGCCTTCTTCGCCGTGCGCCACAAGAAGCTGTCTCGCTTCGGGCTCGTGCTATTTGCATGCATCGTACACCTGTCCGTGTTCGCCGACTTCTTCGCCAGCTCGGATCCGGTGCTGTGCCGCACACCGGCGGGTCTGGTGTTTTTGGCCAACGTCACTCACGATCCCAGCGTGGCGGCAGCACGTGCCCGCGGCGAGCTCACCGTCTACCTGCATCCGGCCGTGCCGCACGGCCCAGACGAAAGAAGCTCGCTCGCCCTCGAGCCGCCGCTCGCGTTCTGGGATCATCCGCTCGGCACCGACGCCCTCGGCCGCGACGTGCTCGCCCGGCTCGTGCATGGTGCTCGCGTCCTGGCGGGGCTCGCGCTCGCGGTGGTGGCCGTGCTGGTGGTAGTGGGCACCGTCGTGGGCGCCCTGGCAGGTTTCTTCGGCGGCCTGTTCGACGTGTTCGTGGCGCGCCTCATCGAGACCATGAGCGCCTTTCCGACCATCCTGCTCGTGCTGGTGTTGCAGGCCATGTCCGGGCAGCCGAGCAAGCTGTTCTTGGTCATCGCCGTCAGCATCGCGCGGTTCGCCGAGGTGGTGCGCGTGGTGCGCGCCGAGGTGCTGCAGATCCAGAACCAGGAGTACGTGATCGCCGCGCGCGCCACCGGCGCTTCGCCCCTGCGAATTTTGTGGCGGCACATCGCTCCGAACGCGCGCGCCCAGGCCATCGCCAGCGCCACGTTCTCGCTGTCGACGCTCGTGCTCGCCATCGCCGCCTGCGATTTTCTGGGCTTTGGGCTTTCGCACATCGCGCCCACCTGGGGCGAGATGATGGCCCAGCTCCGCGAGCACCCCACCGCCTGGTGGCTCCTGGTGTTTCCCGTGCTGTGCCTGTTCGCGCTCGTGCTGTCGCAAACGGTGGTCGGAGAGACCTTGCAAGATGCACTCGATCCGCGCACCGGCCTCCACGGCGACGAGTGAGGAGCCGGCTCCAGAGTCCAACCAGGGTCCAAAGGCAGGTTGCCAAGCGCAGCGCGCTTGATTATTCGTGGCCGCCATGACGCTACTCGGCAACGTTGGTGGGGGCTCGGGGCGCGGGCCCGGTGGCAGCGGCACGCCGCTCAGGGTCGTGACCGAGAAGGACTTCGAGGTCGAGGTGCTCCGCAGCGAGCTCACCGTGTTACTCGAGTTCGCGTCGGAGCGCAGCGCCGCGTGCAAGCAGGTGGAGCCCATTCTCGTACAGCTCGCGGGCGAGCTCGAAGGCAAGGCAAAGGTCCTCAAGGTCGACGCCGACAAGTCCCCGTATCTCGTGCAGCAGCTCCGCGTGCAGCAGCTACCCACGTTCATGGTGTGGGCGGGCGGCAAGCCGGCCGACATGCAGGTGGGGCCGATGGCCAAAAAGCAGCTGCAGGCCATGCTCGAGCCGTTCTTGCCGCGCCCGGCTGGCGCGCTCAAGGCGATGGAGCTCGCCGAGTTGATCAAGAAGGGCGTGGTGGCCGCGGTCGATACACGCGACGCCGCCGCCTTTGGGCGCGCGCACGTTCCAGGAGCCATCAACATGCCGCTCGATGAACTCGAGGGCCGGATCGCCGAGCTCTACATGCTTCCCGGACAGCCGGTCCTGTATTGCCGCGCAGGCGACAAAACCAAGGACTTCGTGGCGAAGATGGCCGAGGGCAACGTGGAGCTCGGCTACCTCGAAGGCGGCATGCTCGCGTGGGAGAGCGATGGCTTCCCGATCCAGCGTTGAAGCGTTAGCGTGGAACCGGTGAGCACGACCGACCCCGAGAGGAACAAGCGCGTGAAAGCCAAACCGTCGATCCTCGCCACCGAGGAAGTGCCGAACTTCGAGCACTTTCGCGACTTGCTCCAGCAGCACATGGCCAAGAAGGGGCTGCGCTCCACCGATCAGCGTCGCCTCATCGTCGAAACCTTTTTCCAGGCCCCGCACCACATCAGCATCGAAGAGCTGCTGGCGGTGGTCCGCAAGGACGACTCGAAGATCGGCTACGCCACCGTGTATCGTACACTGAAGCTGCTCACCGAATGCGGCGTGGCGTTCGAGCGCAAGTTCGGCGACGGGCTCACCCGGTACGAGCTCGCGGACGACGAAGGCCATCACGACCACCTGATCTGCATCGAGTGCGCGAAGATCGTCGAGTTCGAAGAATCCAAGATCGAGGAGCTGCAAGAACGGGTGGCCAAGGACCACGGCTTTTTGTTGCAGAGCCACAAGCACGAGCTGTACGGCACCTGCGCCGACTGCCGTCGCAAGGGCAACTAGGGCAGCCCCCGTCGGCGGTTGCGAGCGCAGGCTTCACGCCAGCCGCGGCAGCGTACTCGCGTTCGCTCCTTCGATCAGCCGCGCGTTGACGCCGACTTTCGGCGCCATGACTGCCAGTGCGACGTTGCGACGCCGATGTTGCACCGCAACATAATCGTGTCGACGATGTGCTAGGAGGGCGTCTTCCCATGATCCACGTTGGACTCGTTTCCGCAGGCGCTTACGTTCCGAAGACCGTCATCACCTCCGCGGAGATCGCCGAACGCACCGGCATTCCCGAGCC
>JAYUXI010000156.1:0-4802 GCA_043753085.1 Myxococcales bacterium
GAAGGCCTTCGAGCGCCTGCCCGTGCTCGAGCGCAAAGTCACCTTCGACGAAATCGACAGGAAGGTGCTGCACCGCACGTGCTGGCACTGTCACGCCGAGCCCGACTACGCCATCGGCGACGGCGGCCCCGGAAACTCCGGCGGCTTCGGCTTCAAGCCCCGCGGTCTGAACCTGGCCAGCTACGAAGGAATCCAGGCCGGCGCGAAGGACAAGATCACGGGCGAGCGCGCCAGCGTGCTCACCAAGAAAAAAGACGTCGCCGGCGAGCCCGGCATGCCCACGCTGCTCCGATCCCTGATCGCCCGCCACGCGGAAGAACGCGGCGCCGACACGGGTGAAGTGCGTGGTATGCCGCTCGGCATGCCACCCCTGCCCGCAGAGGACATCCAGCTGGTCGAGTCGTGGATCGCACAGGGCCGGCCTCGGTGACTCGGCTCGCGCTGCTGCTGTTGCTCGTAGGCTGCACGAAAGCGGGTCCACCGGAGTCCACGCTGGCTCCGGTGGTTTCCAACGGCAGCGTGCAGACTGCACCTTCGTCCGCGGTAAAACCGACCGCCACCGTGTCGGCCGCGGGATCGCGCCGGGTCGAATGGATCGAGGCGCCGCCCACGGCCGACTTTGCGTCGACCGTGCGCCTCGAACGCGCCAAGGCGCAGCGCGCGGGACGCATGCTGGTGGTCTACGTCGGCGCGGACTGGTGTCCGCCGTGCAAGGCGTTCCACGAAGCCGTGCGAGCCGGTCAGCTAGACGCCATGCTCGACACCGTCACGTTTCTGGCGTTCGACTTCGACCGAGATGCCAGCAAGATGGGCGCGTTCGGCTACCAGACCACACACATCCCGTACTTCGTGAAGCCCGGGCCAGACGGCGCCGTGGAAGCAGCGTTCAACGTCAAGACGCTGAACAAGCCCGCGGCCGTGAAGGAAGCCGAAGGCAAGCTGGTGGCCTGGCTCGCGGCCAAGTAAGCGCTGCGCCCGCGCACCCGCTCGAGTCACGTCGGCGTCGGCGTCGGCGTCGGCGCATCCACGACGGGCCGAGACCGACGGTCACTCCAACGGAAAGAAGCACGCCACCTTGTGCTTCGTGTCGATGCGTTCGAGCAGCGGCGCGTCCACGTCGCATTTGCCCTTCTGCATGCGGTCGCAGCGCGGGTGGAACGAGCAGCCAGTCGGTGGGTCGAACGGCGAAGGCAGCTCGCCGTACACCTGCAGCTTCTTCTTCCGAGCTCCGGGTTCGAGCGTGGGCGCCGAATCGAGCAGGGCGCGGGTATACGGGTGGCGCGGGTGATCGTACAGATCGGCCACGAGCGCCTGCTCGACGATCTGGCCGAGATACATCACCGCCACGCGATGGCTCATGTGCCGCACCACGCGCAGATCGTGCGAGATGAACAGGTAGGCGAGGCCGAGCTCGTCTTGGAGCTTGAGCAGCAGGTTTATGATCTGCGCCTGGATGGATACATCGAGCGCGCTGACCGGCTCGTCGCAGACGATGAACTCGGGGCCTACCGCGAGGGCGCGCGCAATGCCGATTCGCTGCCTTTGCCCGCCGGAGAACTCGTGTGGATAGCGATCCAGCACGGAGCTGCGCAAGCCCACGCGTTCGAGCAGGCTGTCGAGCGTGCGCTGCTCGTCGGCCTTGGTCTTCGCGAGGTCGTGGATGCGCAGCGGCTCGACCAGCGTCTTGCGCACGGTCATGCGCGGGTTCAGGCTCGAGTAGGGATCCTGGAAGATCACCTGCATGCGTTTGCGCAGCGGGCGCAGCTGGCGCGACGACGCACCGGTAATGTCCTTGCCGTCGTAATGAATGCGGCCCGACGACGGATCGTGCAGGCGCAAGACGAGGCGCCCCAGCGTGCTCTTGCCCGAGCCGCTCTCGCCGACCAGCGCCATGGTCTCGCCGCGCCTCACGTGGATCGAAACGTTCTCGACCGCGCGCAGCAGCTTCGGTGCGCCCGAGAACAAACCGCCGTGCGTGCGGAAGTATTTCGACACCGCTTCGGTCTGGACGAGGATCGCGGCTTCCGGCACATCGGGCTCGGTCACGGCGCCACCGACGAGGTTGCGGCGACGGTGTGGTCGATCTCGTCGACCCGGATGCAGCGGAATGCGCGATCGCCCCGCATCTCGAGTGCGGGTACGGCCGCCTTGCATGCGTCCACCACGAACTCGCACCGGTTCGAGAACGGGCAGCCCGGCGGCAGGTTGCGCAGATCCGGCACGAGTCCTTCGATGGTTGGCAACGGCGCGCGATGCGCCACCTTGGTGCGCCCCGGCAGACTGCGCAGCAGGCCGCGCGTGTACGGGTGCAGCGGCGTGCGAAACACCTCGGCGGTCGGTCCGCGCTCGACCACCAACCCGGCGTACATCACCACCACGCGCTGCGCGTACTGCGCCACGACGGCGAGATCGTGCGTGATGAGCACGACGCCCATGCCCAGGCGCTCGCGCATCGAATCGAGCAGGTCGAGAATCTGCGCTTGGATGGTGACGTCGAGCGCCGTAGTGGGCTCGTCTGCCAAAAGCAGCTTCGGGTTGCACGAGAGCGCCATCGCGATCATCACGCGTTGGCGCATGCCGCCCGACAGCTGGTGCGGATATGCATCGATGTTGCGGGTTGGCGACGGGATGCCGACCTGCTGCAAAAGCTCGAGGGCGCGCTCGCGTGCCTTCTGCCGCGATACCGGCTGGTGCAAGCGAATGGCTTCGATGACCTGCACGCCCACCGTGTAGACCGGATTGAGGCTGGTCATCGGCTCCTGGAATACCATCGCGATGTCCTTGCCGCGGATGGCGCGCATCTCGCGCTCGGGCAAGACAAGCAGATCGCGGCCTTCGAGCAGCACGCGGCCCGCGGCGATCTCCGCCGGGGGCGAGGGCAGCAGGCGCAGGATCGACAGCGCCGTGACGCTTTTTCCGCAGCCGCTTTCGCCGACGAGCCCCACGCACTCCGACGCCTCGACGTCGAACGAGACGCCGTCGACCGCGCGGAGCGGGGCATGGCCGGATCCGTGGAAGCGCGTGACCAGCTTTTCGACGGCCAAAAGCGCCATGGGCGCGAAGCTTTACCACATCGCTGACGGCTCAACGATTTCTTAGGAGCACGCGCCAGAGCCGGTTGCGCACGGCAGCGGGCAGTGCTGCCAGCGCGCGGGCTCCGGCGCCGAGCGCACGCGGCAAGACGATCTCGCGCGGCTGGCCCGCAAGCCTCTTCACCACCAAGCGGGCCACGTCGCACGGCTCGAGCAGCTGCGGCATGGGGTGCTTGCTGTCGGCGAGCATCTGCGTGCGCACGAAGCCGAGCCGGAGGTTGGTGACGTGCACGCCGGTGCCGGCCAGATCGAGCTGCAGGCACTCCAGCAAGCGGTCGATCCCGGCTTTTGGCGCGCAGTAGGCCTCGGCGCTCGGCAGCGCCGCGTACGACGAGATCGAGCCCGTCGAAACCAGGTGCCCCCGGCCGCGCGCCACCATCGCGGGCAGCGCTGCGGTGAGCGTGGCCGCGGCGCCGGCGAAGTTGGTGATGCATGCGGGCCCGATCGACTCCCACGCGTACGGCGTGGCGCCGGCCGCGGGCATGCCGACGCCGGCGTTGGCCACGATCAGATCGAGGCTCGATTCGCGGTCGATGCCGCGCACGACCTCGACCAATGCGTCGGGCTGCGCGGCGTCGGCCACGCGCACCGAAGCGCTGCCGCCGCGGCCACGAATTGCGGCAGCCACCTCGTGCAGCGCCGCTTCGCCGCGCGCCAGCAGCCACACGTGCGTACCCTGCGCAGCAAGCTCCTCGGCGAGTGCGCGCCCGATGCCTCGCGAGGCGCCCGTGATCAGTGCGGTCTTCCACATGAGGGCGAGTGGACCACAACCCGGGTGACGTCCGCTGCACTTCGCGAGATAGTGCCGCCTTGCGAGTCCTCGCCATCGTCGTGTCGGCCGTCGGTCTTTTGGCTGCATGCCGGCCCGTGGTCCGCGCCTGCTCCAGCAGCGACCGGTGCGAGGGCCGCGCCGCGTGCGTGGGCGGCCGCTGCGAGGCGTCGAACGTGCCTGCTGCCATCGCCGAAGCGGAGCGCGTGGTGCTGGTACCGTCGCGATCGAGCTACGCGCAGCTCGGCGGCGAAAGCGCCCTTTTGCTCGACTTCGACATACGCGGCATCGACCTCGAGCGCGTGATCGAGTCGCACCTTCTGCTGCGGCGCCCATCCACCGCCACGCAGCTGGTTGCCGTGCACCGGCTCACCGGCACGTGGACCCATCGATCCACCACGCCGGCCGACCGGCTGACTCGCCTCGGCGCGCAGGAGAGCGAGGCGCGGCTCGCGGTCACCAGCCCGGATCTAGTAAGGTTGCAGCTTTCTCGGGACTCGCTGCGTGGGCAGGCGGGCACCGGGTGGGCGGTTCGTTTCGTGCCGGCGCCCTCCGAAGCAGGCGGCCCGCAGCTTGCAGAGCCTTCCGACGACGGACCGCGGCTGGAACTTTACCTGCGCCCGCGCGAACACTGAATGAAGCGGGCGGCGTACCGTCCAACTCCGGAGAAAACCCCACGATGAGCAAGCATACCTCCAAACTGGCAATCCTGGTCGTCGCCGCGTGGAGCAGCATCGCGCTCGCCGAAGGCCAGCACATCGATGGCAAAAACTACCAAGTCGACGTGAAGGCGGCGACTTGCAAGGCCGGCAAGGAGTGCTCGGCAGTGGTGAAGCTCGACCTGGGCGCGGGCTACCACCTCAACAAGGAATATCCGTACAAGGTTGCCGTGGCCGACGTCGACGGAGCCATCAAGTACTCGAAGCCGGTGTTCGGCCGTC
>JAYUXI010000157.1:0-4796 GCA_043753085.1 Myxococcales bacterium
GCGCTCGAGACCGTGGTGCAAGGCGGCGCCGAGAGCGCGGGCGACACGCTGAAGCTCAATGCTTCGCACGCCATCGCACTTGCGCGCGAGCACGGCACGCAGGCGTGGAGTGTGCTCGCCTCGGTGGCCGGTAGCACGATGAACGTGCTGCTCGGTTTTTTCGTGTTCATGGTCGCCACGTACGAGTTTCTCGCGCACGGACCAGAGCTCGTCGGCTGGTTCCGCGAGCGGCTGCCATTTCCGCACCTGGTGACCAACCGCCTGTCGTCTGCGTTCGTGGAAACGGGTCGCGGTCTTTTCGTCGGCGTAGGCCTCACCAGCCTGACGCAGGGACTGATCGCCACGATCTCGTACGTGTGCCTCGGCATCCCGCGTGCGTTGGTGCTGGGCGCCGTCACCACCATCACGTCGCTGTTTCCCGGCGTTGGTACCGCGCTGGTGTGGGTGCCGGTGTCGGTCGGCCTGTACCTGAGCGGCAGGCAGGGCGCGGCGCTCATCATGCTGGTCGTCGGCGCCGTCGTCATCGGCTCGGTCGACAACTTCTTGCGCCCGATCTTCGCGCGCTACGGCAACTTCCGCCTCAGCAGCTTTGCCACGCTCGTGTCCATGTTCGGTGGGCTCACCGTGTTCGGCAGCTGGGGACTCTTGCTCGGGCCGCTGGCGGTGCGACTCGGGGTCGAGGCGATGGAGCTGGTGTACGAGCTTCGCGTGGCCGAACGCCTCTGAGCATTTCCCGCAGGCGATGCGAATGTCGGCGGCTCAGTAGACCAGCGCTTCGTTGAGCACGCGCGCCGTTACGCGCTTTTTGGGTGCGGCGCCGAGGTCGGCGAGATCGAACGAGCCACTCAGGCCGTCGACCTTGGTGGAGCTGCCGGGACTGCTGCCGCTCGGTAGCACCATCCGCGATTCGACCGACATCGTGACGACCATGCCTTTGGCACCTTCGGGCAAGGCCCGCGCCGGTTTCTTCTTGGCGAGAGCGAGCACCGCGCGCGCGTACGCGTCCCAGGCGGGATCGCCGCCGCTCTGTTCTGCAATGTGCACGGACGTGGCGGCGCCGCTGGCATCGAAGGTGAGCGAGAGCACCAGGCGCCCACTGGACGGCGCGTCGTTCGAAGCCTGGTGCGCGGCCGAGACCGCCGCGCCACCCCGGCCAAGGCCCAAGGCGGTGTCTTTGGCGGCGAGCGCATCGCGCAGACCGCCGCTCTGCGAAACCTGGCCCGGCGCTACGGGCTCGGGCTTGGGTGCGGCGCTGAGCGCCGGCATCGCCGCGTAGTCGGTGGGAGGCAAGATGGCAACGGGACCGGCCTTGAACGCCAACACCGACCACGAGCTGCCGCTGGCCACCGGTGCCGCTTCAGTGAGCGCCGGCCCTGTGTCGAGGGAGGGCGCGACGGCGTTGGCGTGACGCTCGCTTGGCTGCGTCGCGCTGGTGGGCGCCGCGGGATCGCCTGGCGCTGCGGAGATGGGGACGGGCGCGAGGAGCGAGGTATCGGTCTCGATTTCGAACTCGATGGGCACGACCACCAGCGGCGCAGAGTGCTGCCGCTGTGAACCGAGCATCAGCACCGCCGCCACGTGCGCGCAGCACGACACTGCGATCCACGCGGCGATACGGGCTTTTGTCGGGATGCGCGAGGAGGACGCCATGAGCTAGACTTCGCCGCGCATGGTTACCACCGTGGCTCCAGTTCTCGAAGCAGTCTTCGGAGACGTCGCCAGGTGACGGATCTGTACGCGCCCGTCGTGTCCATCTTCCTCACCAAGCGGCGCCGCTTCGCGTGGGCCGCATGGTGGACTGGCGCTCCCGTGCGCGAACCGTTTCGCCAGCCCGACGCGCACGGCGGCGGCGCGCGCTCCCCGGACGAAGCGCGCGCGGAGGCCGAAGCGGTAGCGGGCGCTGGCCTCCGCATCATCGAGTCGTCGTGGGCCCGTGCGTGGTCGCGCATCCTGGTCGGCGCCGCGCCGTGGCCTGCGCGAGCCGCTGCGCCGGCGGCGAAGAAGCCGCCCGAGAGCTCGATCTGGACCACGCTCGGTGTCGACGCGAAGGTCACGCCGGCCGAGCTAAAACGTGCATTCCGCACGCGTTCGCTGGAAACGCATCCCGATCGCGGCGGCACCAACGAAGCCTTTCGGGCGGTGGTCGATGCCTACGCCGAGGCACGGAGGCGCGTGGCGCGCCCACGCCGGCAGGGAATACGGTGACGCGCTACGTCCTCGTGACGTGAGTCCAACGAGTACCGTTCGGTGAACGGCGAGCTGTCTGAACGAGTGGCGCGTCAGTCTGGCTGGTGACGCGGGACGGCAGTACCCTGGCTGGGGAGTGGGCTTTGGAGCGTGGCATTGGCGGCGGCCTTCACCGCGGCGGGATCCACCACTTCGACGTAGCGGCTCAGCATCGCGTGTTTTTCTGGCGCCACGTGGTGGCCGAGGCGGCGGGCCCGCACCTGCGTAACCTCTGCGCCAATCAAGATGATGATGGATGAGTAGTACACCCAGACCAGCAACGCGACGAACGACCCCACCGCCGCGCCGTAGCTCGTCTCGTAGTCACCGCGACCCAGGTAGTAGCCGAGCCCCACGCGACCGACCTGGAACAACAGCCCGGTGATCAGTGCGCCGAGCACCACGTCCCCGCGGGGCACCTTCACGTCGGGCAGGTAGGTGAAGATCAAGGCAAAAATCCCCGTGGCGCCAACGAGGTTCAAGGCAAGTCCGAACACCTGCCAGAGGAAGCTGTGTTGCTCGCCGAACAGCGAGCTGACGAGCACGCTGAGCACCATGGACACCATCATCAGGAGCAGCAACGTGAGCAGCATGCCGAACGAAAACACGCGCTTCTTCAAAAACAGCATCAAGCCATTGCCTGGCTTCGGCTTCACGTTCCACATCGTATTGAGTGCAGACTGCAGTTGCCCCAGCACGCCGCTGGCACTGATTGCGAGCATCAGCAAGCTGGCCACGCCGGTGACGGTCCAGTTGCCCTGCGCCTGCGCCCCCGCAGGCTCGAGCAAACGCTCGATGGGGGCGGCCGCAGCCGGGCCGAGCACCTGCTGGAAAACGGCAAAGATCTCGTGCTTCGCTTCGGCGCCGAGGAACGCTTGCGCCACCCAGACGGCGAGCGTGAGCATGGGCGTGATGGCCAACCCGGTGTAGAATGCAATAGCCGCGGCCTGGGTCATCCCGTCGGCGTCGAGAAACGAATCCACCACCTCGATGACGGCGCCCCGGAGACCGGGTTTGGGCGCTTCCGGAACGGCGACCGCCAGTTGTTTTTGCGGGATCTCGGCAGCCATCAAAGGTTCCTCACCGTGCGGCCGCCCGAGCTGCCGCGCAAGGCCCGGCAAAATGCCGCTTGGAAAGTGGTGTGCTAGGGTCGACTCATGCGCTGCGCGACTTTCGTTTCGGCCCTGTTTTTGCTGGCGTGTGGCAGCGGCTCGCCGCCTACCATCACTGCGCTGGCCAGCCCGGAACCCGCCGTCGTCGCGGTGGGCCGCGCCACCCAGCTGAAGGTCGGCGTGGCCGTGACCGACGAAGACGGCGATCTCGACGAGATGCGCGTGAAGCTGACATCGCCGTCGGGCCAAGCGACGGAGAGTACGCTCGATGTGGCGGAGCAAGCGGGCAAAGCCCGCAACTCCACCATCACCATGCTGCTTTCCGTGCTGCCGACGGCGCCCGGGACCTACACCATTCAGGTGATCGCCGCCGACGTCGACGGAAACATCTCGGACCCGCGCTCGGTGGATTTCACGACAGAGTGACTTCTAGTCTTTGCGAACTACGGCGTTGCGGGCGCGGTCCCAGCCGTAGCGGACGTGGCTCTTGGCTTCGTTCCAGGTGCGTCCGCTCCTCAAGTCGCTCCACTCTCCTTTGAGCTTGTCCTCGACCTTGTCGTCCCAATCCTTGTGGTCGCCGTAGTGGTCCGCTGCGCCGTACCCGTAGCGAATGGCAGGCTCGGCGTCGGTCCACTGCGGGGCTTCCCGCCGCGCATCGCCCGAGCTGTTGTCGGCGGGGGTCTTCTGGTGAGGGGCCGGGATGGGCTCCGTGCCGATGGCTTGCTTGAGGGTGTCGCCCGCGTTTTGATCGAGATCCTTGCCGTACTCGTTGGAGAAGTCCGCTTTGGTCTGCTCCCAGTCGCGGGAGAGAGCCTCTTTGACGCGTTCCCAGGTCGAAGTCTGCTGCGTGCTCCACCACTGCGGGTGTTGATGCTCTGCCATTGCGTGCCTCCAGAAATTCAGGTTGGACGCGAAAACTAAGTCCTTCGCCTCCGCTGTCCAGATCCGGCGCCATCGGCAGCGCTGCACGAGCCCGCGGCTGCGGCCGCTGCGAGAATTCATACGCCGAGCTCGCCCCCTCCCGCGGGGGGTGAGCTAGCCCTCGGATTCTCTGGGGGGCCGGACCGCCCCTCGGGGGCGCTGGCGCGACACAGAGGATTCGAACCTCTGACCTACGGCTTCGGAAACCGCCACTCTATCCAGCTGAGCTAGTGTCGCGTGCTTCGAAGGCAATACCAGCGTCACCCCGAGAACGCTACTTCCAGTCGCCGAGCCCGTGCTTTCGCGGCCACCAAGCGCAGCCCGATGTCTCGGTCGAAGCGGATCCGCGCGGCGAAACGGCTTTGCGTATTGCCCCTACGCGTCTCGTCGCCACACACCGCCATCGACGAGCCGCCGCTTGGAAAGGTTGCGAAAGTGCAAGCTACCGGTCAAGGTCTCGCGCCATGAGCGAAGCGGCTTCCCTGTTTCAAGGCCTACGTTTGCCGGTGATCGCGGCCCCGATGTTTCTGGTGTCGA
>JAYUXI010000158.1:0-1872 GCA_043753085.1 Myxococcales bacterium
GACCGTGAGAACCGGAACCCGAAGCCGCTGCTTGCCTTTCCCGAACCGCACCTGGTTGCCGAGCGCGGCAAACACGGCCAAAGCGCCGAGCGGCGCGAGGAGGGCGAACGCCGTGCCGCGCTCCCGGTTGGGCTCGGCCAGCGCGCAGGTGAACGACGCCAGAGAGGTGACGATGGCAAACGCGAAGTACGGCCACACCCGTCGCGACGCCATACGCCGCGGCGACAGCGATGGATCCGGGCGCCCGCGCAGACCGCGCGACTCGACGCCGAGGGCCGGCGCAGCCACCGTAACCGCAAACAGCACCCACGACAGCACGCCGACGATCGCCTCGAAAGTGTCGAGTGGCCCTGGCACCCCAGAGGCTGCCAGCGCTACGAGCGAGCCGAGGACGAACCCCCAGAAGGAGATGAGTCGGCCTTGGTCTTTCGGCAGACGAGGCTCGAGAAACGGGCCCGCCATCAGAAACCCGAAGGCGATCGCAGCGAAGACGAACGGCACGCGCGAAACCGATGAGCCCGCAGGCCGCACGATGGTCGCGCCCCACGCGAACGCCCCCGGCACCACGGCTTGCCACGCGGGTGAGAGCGAACCCGCCCACCGGCGCAGGTTCGTACCGCCCTCCGCCGCCTCGCTCATACGATCGGCAGGGCGCGCTTCGGGGGCAGCTCGCGCAAGCGTGACATCAACTCGAGGTCGAGCAGCTGCGACGGCTCGACGTTGCCGAGCGCGGAAAGCATCACCGTCTTCGTGCCCGGCCGTTTGGCTTCGAGGTCGTTCAGCATCTGGCCCACGACCTTGCGCTGTAGGTTTTCCTGCGAGCCGCACAGGTTGCAGGGCAAGATCGGAAACGCCATCACGTCCGAGAACTCCTGCAGGTCTTCTTCTGCACAATACACCAAAGGCCGGATCACGACGTGACGCCCGTTGTCGGCCGTGAGCTTGGCCGGCATCGCGCTGAGCTTGCCCGCGTAGATCAGGTTGAGCATCAGCGTCTGGATCACGTCGTCGCGGTGGTGACCCAGCGCGATCTTGGTGCAGCCGAACTCGTCGGCCACGCGGTACAGGATTCCGCGACGCAGACGCGAGCACAGCGAGCAGGTGGTCTTGCCCTCGGGGATCTTTTCTTTGACGATCGAGTACGTGTCTTCCTCGATCATGTGAAAGGTATGGCCTTCCTTGGCCATGTAATCGCGCAGGATTTGACCCGGATAGCCGGGGTGACCTTGGTCGATGTTGACCACGACCAACTCGAACTGGATGGGGGCACGTCGCTGCATTAGCCGCAGCAGATGCAGCATCGTGTAGCTGTCTTTGCCGCCAGACACGGCCACCATCACGCGGTCGCCTTCGTCGATCATGGAGAACTCGCCGAGAGCCTTTCCGACCGAGCGCGTGAGCTTGTGCTCGAGCGCGGCGAACGCGTCGCGGAGCATCAGGACGTGACTGCGTGCTGCTCGACGAGCGCGAGGAACGTGAGGACCGAGTGGCCCGAACCGCCCTTTGGATCCCAGCGGAACGTGCGGTTCGGCATGGCCGGGCCAGCGATGTCACAGTGAATCCAGGCCTTGGTGTCGCCGATGAACTCGCGCAGGAAAAGCGTGGCAGTGATGCTGCCCGCGTAGCGATCGCCGGTGTGTTTCAAATCGGCGACGTCCGACTTGAGCTGCTCGCGCAATTCGTCGAGCAGGGGCATGCGCCACATCTGCTCGCCGGACTGCGTGACCGCCGCCTGGAAGGTCTTGGCGGACTCGTCGTTGAGGGCGTACCACGCCGAGCAGGTTTCGCCGAGGGCGACGACCGCCGCGCCCGTCAGGGTGGCCACGTCCACCAGAAAATCTGGCTTGAGGCGGTGCGCATAGGTGAGCGCGT
>JAYUXI010000159.1:0-4788 GCA_043753085.1 Myxococcales bacterium
AAGAATCCGTGGACTCGCAATGGCACAGCACGAGCCCAGCGAGCGGTCCACGAAGTGTCGCTTCGGCAACCACCCGGGCTGGTTCCGACGAGTCAGCGAAGTCTGCCTCGATGTATGCGAGTGCAGTGCCGTCCGCGCCCCAGGTCATCCGAGCGTCGTACGCCCGGAAACCGCAGGTGACCACGTCCCAACCATCTTCACGCAAGGCCGTCGCCACTGCGGCGCCGATCCCAAACGAGCGGCCCACACCCGTCACCAGCACCCGCGGCATGCTACCGCTCCTCGCGACTCAGGCCCCTTGACGAGCACGGCCGGCACCGCATGCAGCCTGCATTCTTGCCTCCCGCGTGGAGGTGAGCCGGCCGACGCGAGAGCTCCACGAGACGTTTTGCTCGGGGTGGCCCGCAGCCGATCCCACGGCTGCGCTCGGCAAGTAGAAACGATTCCCTACGGTGAGCGCTGGATCTTGGCGCGAGTGTGCTACATGCGCCGCGTCATGGCCCAGGCCCCCGTTCTCCGCAATGTCGCGATCGTCGCTCACGTCGACCACGGCAAGACCACCCTCGTCGACCACATGCTCCGTCAGTCCGGTACGTTCCGGGCCAACGAAGCCTTGCAGGATCGTGTCATGGACTCGAACGCGCTCGAGCGCGAACGAGGCATCACCATCCTCGCCAAGAACACCAGCGTCCGCTGGAAGTCGCCCGACGGCATCGACATGAAGTTCAACATCGTCGATACCCCAGGCCACGCCGACTTCGGCGGCGAGGTCGAGCGCACGCTGCTCATGGCCGACGCGACGATCCTCCTGGTCGACGCGGCCGAAGGCCCGCTGCCGCAGACCCGCTTCGTGCTGATGAAGTCGCTCGAGCTGGGCTTCCCGGTCATCGTCGTCATCAACAAGATCGACCGCCAGGATGCGCGCCCGATGGACGTGTTGAACGAGATCTTCGATCTCTTCTGCGATCTCGGCGCGTCCGACGCCCAGGTCGACTTCCCGGTGCTGTACGCCGTCGGCCGTGAGGGCATCGCCAAGAAAAGCCTCGATGATCCGAGCACCACGCTCGAGCCGTTGTTCCAGATGATCTACGACTTCGTGCCGGCCCCCAAGGCCGACACCACGGGGCCGTTGCAGCTGCTCATCACCAACCTCGACCACGACGACTATCTCGGTCGTCTGGCCATCGGGCGCATGGTGTCAGGAACCATAAGGGCCAACCAGAGTGTCGGCGTCATCCGCGAGGGCGCGCCCATCCGGGCCACCGTCAAGGTGCTGCAGACCTACGAAGGGTTGAAGCGCACCAACACCGACGAAGCCTCCGCAGGCGAGATCGTCGCCCTGGCCGGCATCGAAGAGATCTTCGTCGGCGACACCGTCACCGACCTCGAGCCCGGCTGGGAGTCCCGAGCGCTCCCGCGCATCGTCGTCGAGCAGCCCACCTTGAAGATGAAGCTCGGCGTCAACACGTCGCCCTTCGCCGGCAAGTGCAAGCTTTCCAAGTTTCTCACGTCCCGTCAGATCCGCGAGCGCCTCTACCGCGAGACCCGCCGCAACCTGGCGATTCGCGTCGAAGACACCGACTCGCCGGACACGTTCACCTTGCTCGGTCGTGGTGAGCTCCAGCTCGCCATCCTGGTCGAGACCATGCGCCGCGAAGGCTACGAAGTGCAGCTCGGCAACCCCGAGGTGGTCACCAAGATCATCGACGGCAAGGCCAACGAACCGTACGAGCTCGTCGTCGTCGACGTGCCCGAACAGTTCATCGGCATCGTCACCGAACGCCTTGGCCAGCGCCGCGGCCGCATGGTGAAGATGGCCAACCCCGGCTACGGACGCGCCCGCATCGAGTTCCGCGTTCCGTCGCGTGGCCTGATCGGCTTCCGCGGCGAGTTCCTCACCGCCACCCGCGGCATGGGTTTGCTCAACGCCCAGTTCGACGGCTGGGAGCCATGGGGCGGCACCATGGCCAAGCGCCAGAATGGCGCCATCGTGTCGGCCAACCTGGGAACGTCCACGCCGTACGCCATGCACCACCTGCAGGCGCGCGGTCAGTTCTTCTGGCCGCCGGGCACGGAGATCTACGAAGGCATGATCATCGGCGAGCACAATCGTCCGAACGACGCCGACGTGAACGCCATCAAGGAAAAGAAGCTGAGCAACGTCCGTACGGCCGGCAAGGACGAGAACGTCCTGCTCGCGCCGCCGAAGTCGCTCAACATCGAAACCGCGATGGAATGGATCGACGCCGACGAGCTGGTCGAGGTCACGCCGGATGCGGTCCGCGTGCGCAAGCAGCAGCTCAGGGTCAGTTTGCGCCAGAAGCGCTCGGACGCGATCGAGGACGCGCAGGGCCTCGAAGAGTAGCCAACGTTCGCACGGCGGAGGCGCCAGTTCAGGGCACAGCGCGGACTCGAAAGAGATGTCCGCGCAATGCCCTGTCCTAGGCACTCCTTGCGTGTCCGTCACCGTCACCGAGTGAAGGTTCTGCGGGCGATGCATGGTGAGGCTGTCGCACCGGCGGTGGGCGGCAACACTCGCCCCAGTGCTCGCCGCCGCGTTGGCTTCGGGTGTGGTTCGCAGGTGGGGCATGGCTCGTTGCGTGTGGAACGGAGTCCGGGGGCCTGAGCTCGGGCGCGCAGATTCCCGCCGAGGCGGGGAGCTCCTCTGCGAGCGGAGGCGCGGGAGGGACGTCCCCGGACGCTGCTCTCGCGCCCGATGCAGCGAGCACGACGGTAACCACGTACGACGCGCCCCTCGGCGCGCTCGCAAACGAAGGGCTGCCAGGCTTTTGCGAGCCCGAGGCCTGCGTCAAGCGGGTCGACGGCAAGGATCAGTTCTGGATTCGCGACGAGGTTGCAAACTACACTGGCGCGCGCCGCCGCGCGTTCTACGTCGACTACGGCTACGTGGGCGAAGCACTCGACTACGACCCGATTGTCCGTGCCTCGTCGGAGACGGGTACCACTGGTGGACCGAACAGTTCGCCCGCGGCAACGATCCGCAACGACTGGGTACCGGGGATGGGCCGTCCGAGTGGGAGCCCACGGTTGCGGGCGCAGCGGCTCCGTGGACATGGAGCAACAACCCAAACGGCGCCGGCGGCTATCCGCGCTTCCACCTGTACGGTCTCGGATACGGCAAACTCGGTCAGTATCAGGTGAAGCAGGTAGAGGACTGCTTCGGGATGGTGACCTTTCCGTCCTTCACGCTTCCGGGCGCGCCGGGCATCGTTGCCGCCGGCGACAGCACCATCCTCGACGCAGCCGCCGCCCGGCAGCCGATCGTTCTGCTCCTCGGTACTCCCGGCCACCACGCTCTCTTCGCGGTGCATCCGTTCGGCGACTACCGCCAGAAGTACGAACTGACGGTGGACGTCGACGGCACCCCCACCCCGATGGTGGTGAGCGGCAAGTGGCCTTCGCTGATGCGCGTGCGCTGATCCTGCTCCCTCGCGGCGCCTGCCACCGCGCGGGTTGCACCTAGGGCAGCGGGCAGCGACAAGCCTCTGGAATGGCTCCACCATCGGTGGCGAACAGTTCGGCGTCGTCGACGAGCATGCAGGCGCCGTCGGGTGGCATCCGCTGATCGTACTGCGTCACCAAGAAGCCGATGTAGCTGCCCGCCTCGAAGAGCGCCTCGGCGCAAGACCACGTTTCGGTGATCGAGGTCAGCACCGGCTCGATGTCCCGCTCGAAGGTGGGCAGGGTGCACGCAAGGGTAGCGCTGGTCGGGGCGGGCAAGCCGGGCGCAGAGCGCAGCCATACGCGGGCGCGCGGCACCGTGAAGCCTGTCTCATCGAGGTCTTGGCCGGCGAACGCAGCCTGATTGCCTGGTTCCGGGCACAATTGAAGAGCGCGCGCACCGGTGTGCGCCACGGAGACTACGCTGGGGACTCCGTTGAAGCGCCACCCGATCAGGCCCTCTTCGAAGCTGCCATTCGTCAGCAGATTCGGCAGTGGACACACCGTTTCGGTCCGCGAATCTGCTGCGTCCTCCGCCGCATCCGGGAGCGCGTCCCACGATGCGGCCGCGTCGTCCGCAGCCGGCGGCACGATGGCGCCAGCTTCTGCGGGTGGTGCAAGCCCCGAGTCGGAATCCGCCGGATCGAGGCTCGTGTAGTTCACGCAGCTTGCCGCTGCGAGGACGATGCCGAAACAGGCGGTGAAGCGCGGACGCCTCACGATTGCACGCCTTCGTGCTGGGAGCTTGCAGCGGCAGTCAGCGCACGTTTCGCTTCTTCGCGCACCGAATACGAAGGTAGCATGGGCGCTTCGCGTGACGCAACGCGCAGGCGTCCCCAGCCGCGGCTCGGGGGACACGCGGCGTGCGCCTGCCGACACGGAGAGATCCTCTCGTGCACGCGCGTCCTGCAATTCGCGACCTTCCACGCCCTGGCAGCAGAAGTGCTAGGGCGCATCCCGAACCCATGCGCTTGCCTTCGCGTTCTGCCGTCACGCTCCTCGTCTTCGCTGTCATCGCCGCCTGCGTGCCGGGGCCCAAGGCGCCCGACGTGGCCGCCACGCGCAGCCTCGAGCTGCAGGACGAGGCACGCACCAAGGCCTCGTCGCGCCCGTTCGGGGTCGTGTCGGCCGCCCCGCAGGGGGAAACCCTCGAGACTGCGGAGGTCGCCGTGGTGCTCGACCGCCCGCTCCGCGCACTGGAGACGGAGGGAGACGAATTGCCCGTACCGGCGCGCATCGAGGCGGCGGCGGGTGGGGCGCCGAAGGGCCGGTGGCAGTGGATGGGTACGCAGGCGTTCGTCTACGTGCCCGAGGGGCACTTGCCCG
>JAYUXI010000160.1:0-4784 GCA_043753085.1 Myxococcales bacterium
ACAGCGTGGTGCATCGAGACGGCAGCATCACCACCCGCGAAGAGCCCGTGCCGCGCGGGCTCCAGTACGCATGCGAGGTGCACTGAATTTCGATGCGCACGGCGCGGGCCGTTCACGTGGCAAGCGGCTCATCGGATCGTCGCTTCGAACCGAGATGCGCACACACGAGCGTGTCGAACTGCGCGCGGCTCTCCTCGCCTGTCTTCGCGTCGCGCAGGGTCGATGACGGGATTAGGACTGATGCTGGTCTACCTTGACCAACAAAGCACTCCGTGCAACCGTTTGCACATGTCGTTTTTGCTCAACCTGTACGAGGCCAAGACAAAACTCTCCGCGCTGGTCGAGCAAGTGGCCAGCGGCGGGAGCGAAGTCATCATTGCGAAGAACGGCATTCCGATGGCAAAGCTCGTTCGGTTCGAACCCAAGAAAATTCGCAAGCCGGGCGGGTGGGAGGGCAAGGTTTGGGAAAGCCCGGATGCTTGGGCACCGATGACCGAAGCGGAGCTCGAGAGCTTCTACGGAGCTCCGCTGCCTCTCGCTGCGCGCTCGGACACGAAGCGGCGAGGTGCGCGCAGCAAAATCCCAGCGGCGATGCCGACCGTCAAGAGCAGCACACGAAAGCCTCGGAACAAGTGAAGCTGCTGCTCGATACCCATGTCGCTCTGTGGTGGAGCAACGCACCGCAAAAGATTGGCCAGAAGGCCAAGCGGGCGATCGAGCGAGCCGAGTGCGTGTTCGTCAGCGCAGCGTCGGTGTGGGAAGTCGCGAACAAAGTGGCGGCAGGCAAGCTCAGGGTTCCCTACCGCTTCGCGGATCGCATGCGCGAATGCGGGTTTCTCGAACTCTTGGTGGGTTACGAGCACGCCGAGCACGTTGCGAAGCTGCCGTTGCATCATGGCGATCCCTTCGATCGCCTGCTCGTGGCGCAGGCAGTCCTGGAGAGACTGACGTTGGTTACCAGTGACGAGAACATCGGCCTCTACGAGGTCGCTACGTTGGCACCGTGAGGCCTCGCGTCCATCAGCCGATGATCATGCTTTCCGTCAGCAAGTTGCCGTCACGGAATCGCTGTAGATTCCACGTTTTGAACTCCTCCGGCGTGGTGCCGCTCATGATCTCGGCAGCAGCGAGGTCGCCCACGGCCGGCGCCATCATGAAGCCGTGGCCCATGAAGCCCGCGAGGAAGTACACGCCGGGCGCCTCGTGCGTGAAGCCGACGATCGGGTTGGCGTCGGCGGTGAGATCGTAGAAGCCGGCCCACTGGCGCAGCACGCGTACGGCGCCGAGGCGCGGACACGCGGCGGTGAGCGCGCGCGCGTAGCGGGCCAAGAAGACGTAGCTCGAGCCCTGGTCGAACCCAGGCGGCACGTACTCGTTGCCGATACCGCCGACGATCTCGCCGCGGGTGGACTGGCTGAAGTAGAGGCCTGTTTCGAGGTCGGCCACGAGCGGCCCCAGCCACGGCTTGAGCGGCTCGGTGGAGCAGATTTCGTGGCGGTGCGGATGGGTAGGCAGATCCACGTCGACCTTGGCTGCCAGCTGCTTGGACCACGCGCCGCACGCGCACACGAGCGTGTCGAAGCGCACGCGGCTCTCTTCGCCGGTCTTCGCGTCACGCAAGAGGGCGGCGGTGGCCTTGCCTGCCGTTCGCTCGATCGACACGAGCTCGGTGTACGTGCGCACCTCGACCCCGAGCTTGCGCGCCGCTTGGGCGTACCCCCAGACGAAGGGCCACGGGAACACCACCGCGTCGTCCGGGCTCCAGCTGGCGGCCAGCACCGACGACGTGTCGAGCTCGGGCACGATGCGCGCGGCCTGCGCGGCGTTCATCAGCTGCGTGGACATGCCGCACCGTCGCTGCACGTCGACGCTGCTGGCGAGGGCGTCTGCCTTGACCTGGCTACGCGCCAGAAAGAGGTAGCCCCCACGCCGGAACCACACGTGGATGCCGAAGCGCCGCGAAAAATGCGCGATGCGCTCGAGCGATCCCTGCATGATCCGCACGTTCTGCTCGCTCGACCAGTGGGCCCGCACGCCGCCGCCGTTGCGCCCGCTGGCGCCCGCACACAGATAGCTGCGCTCGACCACCAGCACGTTCTTCTGGCCGCGCTCGGCGAGGTGGTACGCCGTGGCCAGACCCATGATGCCGCCGCCCACGATCAGGACCGAGACGCTTTCGCTCTTCACGGGTGCCTGCCGAGGCGGCGCTGGGCTTCTTCGGCCAGGTGCATGGGCAGCGCGAGTACGCCGCGCGAGTTGCCCAGGTCCGATTCGTCGTATCGGTAGAGCATGCCGTGTAGATCCGTGTAGGATGCACCGGCGGCGCGGGCGATGGCTTCCGGCGCGGCGGCGTCCCAGCGGGACCCGGCGTAGCCTGCGTGCAGGTAACAGAACGCGCTGCCGTCGGCGACGCGCATGGCCTTCAAGCCGGCGCTGCCGTAGTTTTCGCGGCCTGGCACACGGAGGCGGTCGAGCGCGGCGTCGGTGGTGGCGGAGTGGTGCGAGCGCGAGATCACGGCGAGGCCTTGCTCGAAGTCGACGCCGCTGACCGCGAGATCTCTCGACGAGCCGTCTGCCGCGACCACCCGGGCGTGGCAATCCTCACCGAGGATCCCCTCGTAGCGAAGGCCGCGAACCGGGTCGCCAATGACGCCCACCACCGGCGCGCCGCGCTCGACGTAGCCGAGCATCACGCAAAACTCGCCGCTCTTTTTCACGAACTCGTTGGTGCCGTCGACGGGATCGACGAAGAAGGCGCGCTCGGCGTCGACATAGCTGGCGTAGTCCTCCTTCGGGCTTTCTTCTGCCACGACGGGCACGCCGGGAAAAGCGCGCATCAGCTCGGTGACAATGAGCTCGTTGGCGCGCTTGTCGGCCAGAGTCACCGGATCCGCTGGACCTTTGAACTCCACGCTGAATGGTGCATGATACACCTCCATGACCAGGGCCTCTGCGCGGGCCGAGAGCTGGACCAGCAGCGCGCAGATCTCCTGGTGCTCGGTAGACACGCCGCGTCGGGACGTCACGTCGGCACTCCGAGCCGGTCGAGGGTGCGGAACACCTCGCGGACTTCGGACTCGGGCAAGTAGGTGGGACCGTCGCCGGTGTCCCGCACGAGCTCCTCGAGCTGCTTTTTGGTCTTGGGCCCCATCAGCACGCACGACACGAGATCGTTGGCGAGGACGAAACGCAACGCGGCTCCGCGCGGCGTGGCCACCGAGCCCTTGACCAGAAAGCGCAGCGCGTCGACCAGCCGCACGCGCTGCTTCACGTCTTCCAGGCTCCACCGCGTGCTGCGGTGATCTTCGCCGGTGAATGCGCGTTCTTCGCGCCAGGTGCCAGCGAGCATGCCGTACGCCAAGGGCGAGTGCACCAGCACGCCGGGGCGGTACACCATCACGTCGCCGGCGATGCGGTTCATCTCCTGCACGTGCAGCAGGTTGTACGGCAACGAGATCACCTCGGCGCCTTTCTCGAGCGCGAGCCGCGCCACCGCGCTGCGGCCGGTAGATACGCCGATGTGCTTGATGTGCCCGCGGCTCTTCGCTTCGTGCAGCGTGTCGAGCGCGCCTCGCTCGGTGAGGGCTTCCTCGCTCGGGTTGTGCAGCAAGTACACGTCGATGGCGTCGCGCTTGAGGCGAGCGCGCGAGCGTTCGATGGCGCCGCGCAAAAACGTGGCGTCGAACGAACGACGCGGCGGTTCGGTGGTGCGATCGATGCCTGCTTTGCTGACCACCACGACGTCGGGCCGAGACGCGAGCAGCTCGCCGAACAGCGCCTCCATCGCGCCCGCTCCATACGCATCGGCGGTTTCGAACAGGGTGACCCCGAGGTCGAGCGCGCGCTCGATCGACTCGCGCGGCTCCTGCGGTTCGACGGCGCCATAGCCGTCGCCCGATACGCCGTAGGTGCCCATCCCGAGCGCCGAAACGACGAGCCCCGTTTTGCCGAGCGCTCTTTTTCTCACGCCCTGGTTCTACGGCGGCGCGGCCGGTTCGGAAAGAGCGAAGCCTGCTTTACGCCGGCCCGCGCGCTCGGGTATGGCCGGTCGCATGGAACCACCGGCTGGCCCCAAGCGTTACGAACCCGCCCGGTTGCCGGAGGGCGACGTGCGGGTGCCGGCGCTCGTGAACGGCGAAGAGTACGAGCTGGAGGTCGGCGGCGGGCGGGGCGGCTTCACCTTCGAGCGACTCGCCGCGGCGCCCAAGAACGCGCTGGTCGGGTTCGAGATCAAGAAGAAGTGGGCCACCAAGGTCGACGAGAAGCTCGGGCAGCTGGGCCTTTCGCCACGCGGCCGCGTGTACGGCGAGGACGCCAACGCGGTGCTGCCGCGCCTCGGCCCCGACGGGATTTTCGCGCGCGTGTTCTTGCACTTCCCCGATCCGTGGTGGAAAAAGCGTCACGAAAAGCGCCTCGTCATGGGCGATCCGTTCCTGCAGCAGGTGCACCGCTTGCTCCGCGCGGGCGGCGAGCTCTTCATCCAGACCGACGTGGAAGATCGCGCCGCCCAGTACCGGCGTTTCGTGGCCGACTTCGGCCCGCGCCTGGCCCCCGCCGGTGACGTGCCCGGCGCACCGGATCTCGCCGAAAATCCGTACGGCGCGCGCAGTCCGCGCGAGCACCGCGCCCTGGCCGACGGCCTGCCGATCTGGCGCATGCGCTGGCACAAGACCTGAGCCCGATCGTTGACATGTCACCAATCGCTCCGTCCGGCATCGCGGACCTCCGGGCGGCATGATGGATGAAACACGGGGCAGTCCTGCCGGTCGGCTATGCGGGTGTTA
>JAYUXI010000161.1:0-11484 GCA_043753085.1 Myxococcales bacterium
CCAAAAAGATACGTCGGGTCAACCATCGGCAGGAGCGGCAAAGTTTTCATGTCGACCATCTATTCAATTGATGGCCGGCTCCACCCGTCGAGCGCACGGGAACGTTGGCGCGGCGACTTTCTTCCGGCGGGCGGACTCACCGGAGCGCGCTTTTTTGGCTGGTTGCCAAGGCTGTCGGGCGCGACGCAAAAGCAGACGTGCTCTACTCGGCTGCCATCGAGCGCCCATGGATTGCATTCGCGATCCATACGATAGTGGCGCTAGTGTCGATGTGCTCCGACCACCGCATCGAACGGCAAGCTCACTGCGCGTGATCTACGGAACGAAACACCAAAGGAGATCTTCATGAGCGAGTGGCCCGCGCTTCCCATCCACGCATGGCAGGACACCTACGCCACGTTGCACCTTTGCACTCAGGTGGTCGGAAAAATTCGCCTCGCGCTCACGCCGAAGATGAACGAGTGGTGGAACGTGCCGCTCTACGTGACGACGCGCGGCCTGACGACATCGCCAATGCCGTATCTCGAGCGCACGTTGTCCATCGACTTCGATTTCATCGACCATCGACTGATCCTCCAAGATTCCGACGGCCGCGTTCGAACGCTGGCGCTCGCGCCGCGCTCCGTCAGCGCGTTCTGCGCCGCCGTGTTCGACGAGCTCGCGGCCATCGACGTTCACGTACGGATCCGCGGAGAACCGCAAGAGTGTCCTGTCACCACGTTGCTCACGCACGACGTAGAACACGCAAGCTACGATCGTGAACAAGCTCACCGCTTTTTTCAGGTACTGCGCCGGATCGAGCCGGTATTCCAGACGTTCCGCGCTGGCTTTCGTGGCAAGTGCAGCCCAGTGCACTTCTTCTGGGGCGCGTTCGACCTGGCGGTGTCGCGCTTCAACGGACGACGTGCGCCCACGCGGCAGGGGCTCGTGGAGCGCGACGCCTACGACGAGGAAGTGAGCTCGCTCGGCTTCTGGCCCGGCGATCCGTGGACGGGCGACAGTGACGCGGCATTTTACGCCTACACGGTTCCCGAGCCTGCCGGCATCTCGAGCCAACGCTTCACGCCAGACGCCGCGTTCTTCAGCGACAAGATGAAGGAATGCCTGTTGCCGTACGACGTCGTGCGCCGCGCGGCGGATCCTGCCAAGATGATTCTCGAGTTCGCGGAAAGCACGTACGCCGCCGGGGCGACGCTCGCCAATTGGGACCGCGCGGCGTTGGTGTATCCGTAATACGTGCCTCCGCGCAGGAGCCCGAGGCGGCCGGGGGCGCGCAACGTGAGGGAGTCATGCGGCTCGCGTCGTTCACGCGCGAGTCGCGAACGGCGTGGTGGTAGCGTCAGGGCAAATGAGTACCATCGTCGCGATCTCTGGGAGCCTCCGAGCGAAGTCTTTCAACACGATGCTGCTTCACGCGGCGGTGAAGGCGACTCCGGCCGCGGCGGCTACCGTCGAGATCGCGTCGATCAAAGACATCCCGCTGTACGATGGAGACGTGGAGGCCAACTCGGGGCTTCCGGCCGCGGTGCTCGCATTGAAGGAGCGGATCGTCGCCGCCGACGGATTGTTGCTCGTCAGCCCCGAGTACAACCATGGCATTCCCGGGGTTTTCAAAAACGCCATCGACTGGCTGTCCCGTCCGTCGAGCGACATCGGGCGCGTGTTCGGTGGTCGGCCGGTGGGCGTGATCGGTACGACGCCCGGCCGGGGCGGCACGGCGATGGCGCAGGCAAGCTGGCTTCCGGTGCTGCGAACGCTCGGAGCGCAGCTCTATACGGGCATTCGCTTGGAGGTCGGGGGTGCTGGAAAAGTGTTCGATGCCTCGGGCAGTCTCGTCGACGAGACCGTGCGCGGCTTGCTCGAGAAGTACATGGCGGGGTTCGCCCAGTTCGTCACGAAGCAGCACTGAACTCGGCGTCCCCAGGTACCCTGCGCCGAGACTCGTGAGCCGCGGCGCACGAGTCGCAGCGGTATCGATCGATGTCCTGAAGTGCGTATCGGCCAGCGTCCTGGTCACACCGAGCCATACGTGACTACGACGAGAGGCCGTGGGCGCTTCGACCCACGGACTCTCGACGTCAGGCTTCGTCGTCGTCGGCCTTGTCGCGGAGGCCGAGCGCGCGGGCCTTTTTGTAGAGATGGCTTCGTTCGAGATCGAGCGCCTTCGCGGTCTTGGTCATCTGACCGCCGTGAGCGGCCATGGCTTCTTCGAGGATGCGGCGCTCGGCTTCGTCGACCAGGACGCGAAACGGTACGCCGGGACGATACAGGCCAAGCACGTTCTTGCCGGGTGCACCATGCAGGCAATTTTTCACGTCGCCTTCGCGAATGATATCTTCCGGGGTGAGAATGACGAGGCGCTCGATCAAGTTGCGCAGCTCGCGCACGTTGCCGGGAAATCCGTACCCCGAGAGCGCCCGGTACGCGCCCTCGTCGAGGCGGATGCTCTGGCGGTCGTTGGCTTGAGCGGCCAGCGCAAGAAAGCGAGCGGCCAGCAGCGGGATGTCGCTGCGACGGGCACGCAGCGGCGGCAGCTGCAGCGGCACGACGTTGAGACGATCATACAGGTCGGCCCGAAACGCGCCGGTATCCGCGGCGGCAATGAGATCTCGGTTCGTCGCGGCCACCACGCGCACGTCGATCTTCAGCGTTTCGGTGCCGCCGACGCGCTCGATCTCGCGCTCTTGCAGGACGCGAAGCAGCTTGGCTTGCATGGGTAGCGGCATGTCGCCCACTTCGTCCAAAAAAAGCGTGCCGCCGCTCGCGCGCTCGAACTTGCCGCGCCGCTGCTTGGTAGCGCCGGTGAATGCGCCGGCCTCGTGGCCGAACAGCTCGCTCTCGATGAGCTCGCTGGGAAGCGCCGCGCAGTTCAGTTTTTCGAGTGGGCCCTTGGCGCGGGGCGACAGGTCGTGGATGGCGCGTGCCACCAGCTCCTTGCCGGTGCCGCGTTCGCCGGTGACCAGCACCGACGCGGCGCTCTTCGCGGCACGCGCGATCTGCTCGCGTAGTGCCTTCATGGCGTCACTCTCGCCGACGAGCTCGCTGCCTCCGGCGCGCGCGCGAAGCTCTTTGGCTTCGGCCTCCGCGCGCTCGAGGCGCAACGCCGTTTCGATGGCGATGAGCAGCGCATCGGTGTTGAGCGGCTTCTCGAGGAAGTTGAGCGCACCGAAGCGCGTGGCCTGGATGGCCACGTCGATGGTGGCGTGCCCGCTCATCACGAGCACCGGCATGTCGACCCCGGCCTGACGCAGACGCGACAGCAGCTCGATGCCGTTGCCATCGGGTAGCGCCACGTCGAACAGGCATAGATCGTACGCACGCTTCTGGATCTTCTCCTCGGCGATGCGAACGCCGCCCGCCACGTCGACGGCGTAGCCTTCGAGCGTCAGCGCACGTTGCAGGGTGGTCAGGACGTTGGGTTCGTCGTCCACGACGAGCAGGTGTGCTTTGGCCATCGGCAGCGACGTTTATAGCACGCGCTCGATCGAGATGATCAAGTGAGCCGGGCTGAGTGGCGCGCGCAGGACGATGATGGCAGCCGTCGGAGGGTGTAGGCTCGCGCCGTGATCCACACGAGCACATTGCTCCAGGCCGCAGGTTTCGTCCACGGCTTCACCACCCGTGCCGCTGGCGACTTCGCCCGCGGTCGGCAGCTGCCGGGGCTTGCGTTTCCGTCGCCTCTGTTCTTGCTCGAACAAGTGCATGGCGTTGCGGTGCGTGAGGTCGGACCAACCGACGAACTGCGCGTCCTCGCGAACGAACGCGGGGACGCGCTGGTGGCGCGGCGGGCTTCGGCCGTCGGAGTTCGCACCGCCGATTGCGTGCCGCTTCTCTACGTGGATCCCGAGCAGGACGCGGTCGCGGCCGTGCACGCGGGGTGGCGGGGCCTTGCCGCCGGAATCGCCCGTGAGGCGCTGACCGTCCTCGGCCCTGGCGCGGCGGCGCGCGTACTGGTTGCGCTAGGGCCCTCGATTGGTCCGTGCTGCTTCGAGGTCGACCAGCCCGTGGCCCGCACCCTGGCTGCCTCCAGCAGCGCGGCGTGCGTGCAGCCGGCGGCGAACCCCGCAAAGCGCGCTACGCATGCCCAGGTCGATCTGCGCACCGCACTCGAAACCCAGCTCGCGGCGTTGGGCGTCGACGCGGCGCGGGTGCAGCGGGTCGGCGGATGCTCGCGCTGCGATGCGGAGGGCTTTCACTCGCACCGGCGCGACGGAGCAGCTTCCGGGCGGATGCTCTCGTTCGTGGCCCCGCGTGCGGTCGCTTCGGTCTAGACTCCGGCGGTCGGAATGCCGCGTCTCCCCCGTCGTCCAAGCTCGTTTGCCGTCGCAATCGCCGCCGTGCTCTCGGCGCTGCTCGCGGCGTGTGGGCATGCCCGCGGGCCTCGCCATCCACAGGGCTCCACCGACCCGAACGCTCCCGTCTCGGACGAAGCATTTCCTGCTGCCCTCGTCGACTACGTGCTCGCCGAGCCGGGGTCGACCGAACGCGCCAAACGTGCCCCCGGCGTGGTCGGCCGGCAGGTGGCACGCAGCGCCGAGCGGTTCCACGCGCGGGGTGGCGAACGCGCGCTCACGTCTTTTCTCGGCGCCGAGCTCCTGCTCCGTATGGGAGAACTGTCGCCGCAGGTGCTCGGGCCGCGTGGCGGTGAGGCCCTACGGCTGGTCGCGCGCGAGTACGCGCGGCGCGGTGCCGAGGGGCCGTCGAGTGTACTGTACAAGCTCCTGATCGACGCGGGCACCAGCGCCGACAAGATCGAGGCGAAGGCCCACCTGGCTGCGCTCGAGTCGTGGAAGAACATGCAGCTGAAAAACCGCGGGCCGGTGGCGCGTGCGGCCATGCTCGCGGAGATCGCCGTCGCCACGTACCTGTTCGACCTCACGCAGCTGTCGCGGGTCGACGCCGAAGCGCGGTTGGGCGCCTGGGTGGCCGAGTCCGTCAAGCTGCGCGAAGCGTACCGCGGCGACTCGCGCATGCCGTCGCGCGACGAAGGCACCGAGGCCATCCGCGCGTTCGCCATCGCGCCGCTGATGCTGGTGGGTCTGTATCTGCGCGACGCCGATCCGGCCGGCGCTGCGCGCGCGATCCAGCGCGGGCACATGCGCGCCATCGTCCGGCCCGAGCTGCTGGGACTGCTCGAAGAGGTTGCCGACAGTCCGTCGTCGGAAAACTGGCTCAAGATCGCCGCGGCGCTGCGCAACGGCACGCGCGTCACCGAGGGCGAAGACGAAGGCCCGGTCGAGGACGTGACCATCCTGCGATACGCCGCGTTCGTGGCCGCCATCGAAGCGTATCGCCTTGCCCCGACCGACATGAACGCAGCGGTGATGCTGTGTTTGGTGTTGCGCGAGTACGGCATGGCCGAGGGCATTCCGTTCGTCGTGTATCCTGCGGTCAAAGCGCTGCCCACCAGCCGCAACCTGTCCGCCGCGCTCGGCCTTTCCTTCGAAGCCATGGCGGCCCAGGCCGATGTCGACGAGGGCGCGGGGGCGCGGCGGATCTACCATGCGCTGGCACCGATCCTCGCGCTGGCCGCAGCCGCGAAAGAGCAGCCGCAGCCATCGGCCGCGCGCATCGTCGGCCTCATGGGCAACCTCGAGCTCCGCGACGGCAACGCCACGGAGGCACGCGCGCTCTTGCAGCGCTCGGCCGACGCCGAGCCTGCCGCCGCGACCGATCTGCTCCTCGCCAAGCTGGATCGACACGACGACGCGCCGACGCGAGCCGCCTCACGCCTGCGCAGCGGTCTCGGCCGGGAAGACGCCGTCCACGACGCGCTCCTGCGCTCCGAGGTGCTCATCGCCTTGGGCGACACGCAGCGGCAGGGCGGCGACACGCCGGCGGCCACCGAGTCGTACCTCGCGGCCGCCCGCGCGTTGTTCGCGCTGCCAGAAGGGGACCCGGGTCAGGCGGTGCGCCAGGGCCGTCTTCTGGCCGACGTCTACGATCGGTTCGGCAAGCCCGAGCGGGGCAGCAAGGCGCTGGCGCGAGCCACCGAAGCCGCCGTCAAGGACAAGCGCGTAGTGTCCGCCATTCTCGGCCACCGCGTGGCGCGCGCACTCTCGTTCGGCGCTTTGCCGGACGCGCACGCGGCCCTCGACCAAGCGCTCCTGCTCGATGTCGACGGCGCAGATCTAGTGTATTCTGCAACCTGGGTGCGGTTGCTCGAGCGCAAACAGAAGGTCCCCGCCGACTCCAGCCTCGACCGGCTCTTCGCTCCCTGGTTCGACACCACCCGCTGGGTGGGCCGCGTTGCCGAGTTCAGCGCCGGCAAGCGCAGCGCGGCCGATCTGGTCAAGGTCGCCAAGACTTCGGCCGAGCGCTGCGAAGCATGGTTCTACGCCGGCTTCGACCAGGAAATCCGTGGCGACATGGCCGGCGCGCGAACCGCGTACGAACACGCGCGACGCGAGGGTGGTGTCACGCTCGTCGAGTACGAGCTCGCCGAGTCGAAGCTGCAGCCCACCACGCCCCTGCCGCCGCCGCCCGCGCTGGACGACCTCGACGGCACCAGCAAGGAACGCGAGGCCCAGGCCAAGGCGGCGGCCAGTGCGGCGAAGGCGCCGATCCCCAAGCCCAAGCCCAAGCCGAAACGATGAGTGCCGCCGCGGCTCCCGCGCGTGCGTCGCGCCAAGGGCTTCGCGCCAAGGTCGACTGGGGCAACCTGTCGCCATTGCGTCTGCGCGTGCGCATCCTGGCCGACGGCGTGTGGGCCGGCGCCCACCGCAGCGCGCGCCGCGGCACCGGCATCGAGTTCGGCGGCTTCCGCGAGTACGTCCCCGGTGACGATCTGCGCTTTCTCGACCGCCGCTCGCTGCTCCGCTTCGAGCGCCTGCAAGTGCGCCAGTTCGAGACCGAGACGGATCGCGCCGTGCGTCTCCTGGTCGATGCCACCACGTCGATGGCGTACGTCGGCTCACGTGCCATCGCGTCCAAGTACGCGTACGCCTCGCTGCTCGCTGCGGCCCTCGCCCACGTCGCGTCGGCCTCGGGCGATCCGTTCGGCCTCGCATTTCTGGCGGGGGAGAAACGCACCATGTTGCCGCTGGCGCGCGGCCGCGAAGCCTTCGAGCGCATCGTCGCCGCACTCGAGTCGCAAACCGCCCTGGGCGACGGGCGTGGCTCTGCCCAGCAGCAAATCCTCGATTCCATCGATCTCGCTGCCAAGAGCTCGCGCCGTGGGTCCGTCATCGCCGTCTTCTCCGATCTGGCCGACTTGCCAGTGCAGAGCGTCGAGCGCCTGGCCGCCTTGGCCGCGCGCAATCGCCGCGCCGTGGTCGTTCGCGTCAACGACCCAGACGAGCTCGACTTCCCATTCGAGGGCTCGCTCCGGCTCCGCTCGCTCGAGGGCAACGAAGTGGTCGAAACCGACGGGCAGGCCAAGGCGCGCTACCAGGAGCGCTTCCTGGCATGGGAACGCAGCCTCGAAGACACGCTGGTGCCTCGCGGCGTTCGGCTCGTGTATGTTGCAACCAACGAAGAGCCGGAAAAAGCCCTCCGCCGCATCCTGACGGCACTGCTATGAGGACGTCTTCGTGTCGTTCGTCACTGCCCTAGGACTCCTCGTCGGCCTGTTCGTGGGCCTGCCGTATCTGGCGCACCGCCTGCGGCGCGAGCGCGCCGACGAGCGCACGTTCGCCTTCACCGCGCTCGTGCCGCCACTGCCGCCCAAGGCGCGCCGCCGCAGCATGCTCGAAGACCGCGCGCTGTTTCTGGTGCGCGCGCTCGCCGTGCTGGCAATGGCCATCCTGGCGGCCACGCCGCTGGTCCGTTGCGACCGCCTCGCGCTGTCTCGGCGCGACGGCGCTTCGGTCGCGCTCGCCATCGTCATCGACGACTCGCTCAGCATGCGCGCTCGTCCTGGCGGCCCGCGCACCGGCTCGCGCTTCGAAGAGGCCAAGGCCGCAGCGCTCACCCTGGTGCGCCAGACCCAGGAGGGCGACAGCCTGGCGCTCCTGGCGGCGGGTTTTCCGGCGCGCCGCATCCTCGCCCCCACCACCGACCGCGCCGTGTTCGAAGACGCGCTCGAGGCGCTGGCAGAGAGCGATCGCGCAACCGATCTCGAGGGCGCCATCTCGCTGGCGAAAAGCTCGTTGGCCGGGCTGCCGCAGATCGACAAGCGCACGATGGTGTTCTCGGATCGCGCCGACGGCAATTTGGACGGAACGGAGCTCGGCAAGGACGACGAGTCGGTCTCGTTTCCGTTGCCGCAGCTGGCCGGCGATTTGCCGAACTGCGCGATTCTCTCCGCGTCGCGGCAGCTGTCGCAGGTGAAGGTGCGCCTGCGTTGCGGCGGCGGCGCCACGCTCGACGGCCGCACGGTGTCGCTCCTGGCCAAGGACAAGAAGCTCGCTGCGCAGCCCGCCGGCAGCGGCAGCAGCGCCGAGATCACGCTGCCGATCGGACCCGAGGGCGTGGCACTTGCCCTCGAAGCCGTGCTCGACGAAAAAGACGCCTTGGTCGCCGACGACCACGCGCCTGCCGAAGGCGGCTCCGGGCAGGCGCTGCTCGGCATCGTGTCGCCGCGTCGGGACGAGAGCCTCGCGACCGGCGGCTCTCCCGTGGTCGAGCGTGCGCTCGGCGCGCTGCGACTGCCTCTCGAGCTACGGCCGTTGCCGCTTCTGCCGGACTCCGCGGAGGATCTGTCTGCGTTCTCGGGCATGGTGCTCGACGATCCCTCCGGACTCACGCCCGAAGAACGCGCAAGCCTGCAGCGCTACCTGAACGACGGCCGCACGCTGCTGCTCGCCCTGGGGCCACGCGCGCACTTCGCGCCGCTCGGCGCCACCTTCGAGCCGATCTTCAGTGGGCGCGTGACCTACAAGCCAAGCCCGGTCGATGGCGCCGCTCCGGCCTCGCTGGTCGGGCCGCTCGCCGAATCGAAAGATGGCTTCAACAACCTCGCGCTGCGTGGCCGTGCCACGCTCGAGGAACGCGATCTGCGCGACTTCGAGGTGCTCGCCAAGTTCGCGGATGGCGCGCCGCTCGTGCTCAAGAAGACGGTGGGCCGTGGCGTGGTGTGGGTGGTCACGCTGCCGTTCTCGCTCGACGAGAGCGACTTTCCGCTCCGGCCCGGCTTCCTGGATCTCCTGCAAGAGTTCGCCGAGGGCGCGCGCGAACGCGGCAGCTTTCACCGCACGCATCCCGGCGAAGCATGGTTCTTGCGCGGCGCCTTGCGCGTGCGTGGTACCGATCCGATGGGCCGGCCGATCACGTCGCGTACCGAGCCAGGTGGCGTGGTGATCGACCCATCCCTGATTGGCCGCTACGAGATCATCGCATCGGGTCAGCCCAAGACCAGCGCCGCGGAGCCCGACGAACGACCGGAAACGATGGGGACGCTGGTCGATCCGCGCGAGCTCGATTTGCGGCCGCGCGCCGCCGTCGCCGCGCTCGACCGCGCCCGCCAGGCTGGCAGCGCACCCCGCGTCGACGTGTCGTGGGCCGTCGCCCTTTGCGTGCTCGCTTTGCTGGTCGTCGAGCTCGCTTTGCGCGCGGTGCTCGGCCGCCGCGCCGAGCTGGCCGCAGCCGATGCGCAGGCGGCGTCGTGACCGACTACTTGCGCCTGCCCGCCCTGGCGACCGCCCACTCGCACGCGTTCCAGCGAATGCTGCGCGGCATGGCGCAGCGCCCCGGCAACAGCGCCACCGAAGACTTCTGGAGCTGGCGTTCGGCCATGTACCAGGCGGTCGATGGGCTCGACCCCGTTTCGTTCGAGCGCGTGACCCGCGTAGCCTACCGAGAGCTGGTGCGCGCCGGCATTCGCACCGTCGGCGAGTTTCATTACGTGCATCATCAACGCAACGGTACGCCGTACGACGACCGCACGCTGTATTCGGACCTCGCCATTCGCATCGCCAAGGAAGAAGGCCTGCGCATCACGTTGCTGCGCACGGTCTACGCGCGCGCAGGCGCTGGGCGTCCGGCCGAAGGCGCGCAGCGGCGCTTCGTCGACCCCACGGTCGATGTCGTGCTGCGCGATCTCGACACGCTGCGCGCCCGCTATGCCGGCGACCCAGACGTGCGCATCGGCGTCGCGCCGCACTCTACGCGCGCCGTACCCCCCGAGTGGCTCCGCGAGATCGGCGCCTACGCGGCCGCCCACGATCTACCCGTGCATGCACACGTGGCCGAGCAAGAACGCGAGATCGCCGAGTGCCTCGCCGAAACGGGCTCTCGACCTCTCGAGCTGTTCGCCGAGCACGGTCTGCTGTCGCCGCGGTTCGTGGCCGTGCACGCCACCAACTTTGCCCCGCACGAGGCCACGCTGCTCGGACGAGCCGGCGGCTTCGTCTGCCTCTGCGCCACCACCGAGCGAGATCTCGGCGACGGCCTGCCGGACGTATCGGCGCTCCGCGCGGCGCAGGTGCGTTTGTGCACCGGCGTCGACAGTCACGTCATCACCGATCCGCTCGAGGAGCTGCGCGCGATCGAGACCCACGAGCGGCTGCGTCTGCGCAGCCGAGTCACCGCCCGTGAGAATCCGGGTGATCCCACCCTGGCGCAGCGCCTGTGGTCCGAAGGCTCCACGGTGGGCGCACTGGCGCTCGGCTTCGCCGACGCCGGCGGTGAGCTTTGGCTGCCGAAGGACGCACCCGAGCTCGAGCTGGTGGCCGACGATCGGTTGCTCGACGCCGTGGTGTTTGGCGGCACCGCGCGGCTTTTGGGAGCCGCCCGGCTCGTGCCCACGCCTGCAGATTAGGTTGGTACAGCGCATCGCGTAGTACTAAACCGCCCTCCAGATGGCGCATCCTTTGCTGTCGGGCGCGAGCCTCATCAGCCTCATCAGCCTTTCGGCGATGGAGGTCGTGCTCGGCATCGACAACATCGTTTTCCTTTCGATCCTGTCGAACAAGCTGCCGGTCATCCGACGCAGGGCGGCACGTCGCATCGGTCTGAGCTTGGCCCTGGTGTTGCGGGTGGCCCTGCTTTCCACGATCACGTGGATCATGCAGTTTACCAAGCCGATCTTCATGCTCGGCTCGCTGGACGTCACCGGCCGCGATCTCATTCTCTTCGGCGGCGGCCTGTTCCTTGTCGTCAAGAGCGCACAGGAGCTCATCTCGAAGGTTCGCGCGTCCGAAGACACCGACGACGACCCGGTGGCAGAAGTCTCCAATGGCTCGTACGCCTTCACGCTGCTGCAGATCGCTTTCTTCGACCTCGTGTTTTCGCTCGACTCGATCATCACGGCCGTTGGGATGACCCAGCAGCTTCCGATCATGGTCGGCGCCACGCTGTTTGCCGTGCTCTGCATGATGCTATTCGCCGACAAGGTGAGCAACTTCATCGAGGCCCATCCCGGCGTGAAGATCCTCGCGCTCGCGTTTCTCATCCTGGTGGGCGTCGTGCTCGTGGCCGAAGCGTTCCACGCTCACATCGACCGCGCCACGGTCTACACGGCGATGGGCTTCAGCCTGTTCGTCGAGTTCATGTGCATGAAGTACCGGCAGACCAAGCAAATTCCCGACAGCCAGCCCGAAGCGC
>JAYUXI010000162.1:0-1861 GCA_043753085.1 Myxococcales bacterium
GCGCTCGCGCACCGCGGGCACGTCGACGACGGCGTCTTTGGCGAACCCGACCTCGACGTAGATGGATAGCCGGTCGGTGTCGAAGATGTTGTCGTAGAAGCCCACCCGGTAGAACACGACGTCTCTGGATGGATAATACATCCAGTGTACGTTGGTCGGTCCCTTGCGGTCGAAGCCCAGGTTGAACACCAGCACCTTGTTCCAGGAGAACACCGCAGCGTCGTGCGGAGTGCGGGTCATGCGGAGCAGCTGATCGAACGGCGCCGACGACACCAGCCGCTCGAAGACGATGGTGCGCTTTTCGGTGATGGCGGTCTTGGTGGCCAGGTCGATGGTCAGCACCCGCTCCGAGAGCGCGATCTTTGCCGGGTCGACCGCGCTGGCGAGCGCGTTCACGTACTCGATGGCGCCGCCCTCCGGGTAGGTGAAGGCTGCGTTGTAGCCGCCGTTGTCCGGGTTCTTCATGTTGCGCACGATGTCGGTCAGGTCGGCATGCGGGAAGAAGCGACCCATGGCGTCCTTGTCGAGCGCGCCGAGATCGGTGGCGTACAGTTTCTCGTTGTACGGGACCAGGAATTTCTCGGCGATGGACCGGCCGAAGCGCGCGTTGAGCATCGCGTAGAAGCTGTCTTCGACCACCGCCGCCTCGAGCTCGCCCCGCGCGGCGCGCTGCGCCGGCGCAAAGTAGAGATCATGCAGGCAATCGACGAAATCGGCCCGCGGCAGCTGGTGGATGTTCTTCTGGAACGGAAAATCGATGCGCGTGCCTTCGTAGTCGATGAGCGAGCGCTTCTGCACGTCGAGCAGGCGTTGCCCGGGCATGCGCTCGCGCAGCCAGGATTCGATCGCGGGGTGCTTGAAGTGGAAGAAGTGGCCGCTGTAGTCCCAGGTGAACCCGTCGCGTTTGATGGTCTTGCAGTAGCCGCCGATCGCGTCGCTGGCCTCGAGCACGAGGTAGTCGCCGTCGGTCAGGGCCGCCGCCGTGGCCAGACCACTCACGCCGGCGCCCACGATCAAGGTCTTCACGCGTTCCATGGGTATGGATCGTACTCGACAATCTCTCAGCGAATCCAGCGCCGCACGAGGCCAATCGCGCGCGCACCGAGGCCGAGGGGCGCCGGCGCGTCCAGGGTTCCCGCCAGGTACATCTCGCGCGTGCGGGCGCGTTGCACGGCGCCGGCCGAGCTTCGCACCAGCGTGCCCGGCGGAACCAAGACGACGTCGGCCAGCGCGAGGCCGAAGCGCTCCTGCACCCGCGCGCGCAGATCGCTGGAGGCACGCGGCGCGGCGGGGCCCGTAGTCATCGTCTCGACCACGGCCACGACGCGCTCGGGACCAGGAGCGGCGGCCGGCACCACGAACACGGCGGCCTTGGCGCGCGCCCCGAGCGTCGCCTCGATGGCGCGCTCGACGTCGACGACGTGGTGGTTTCTGCCGCCCGATGTGAGCACGTGGCGCGCGCGGCCGGTGAGCGTCAACCGGCCCTGTTTCACGAAGCCGAGATCGCCGGTCCACAGCCAACCCTCTTGCAAAACGTCGGCAGTGGCGCCGGGCTCGTTCCAGTAGCCTTTCATCAGCGAAGGCCCGGTGACCACCACGTGGCCCACGTGCCCTTCTTCGATCTCGTCGCCATCGGCATCGACCACCAGCAGTCGGTGGCCCGGCAGCGCACGGCCGACATTCGGCAGACGCACGGCATCCTCCGCGGCGCTGACCACGAGCCGTCCCCGCGCCAGCTCGTTCGGATCCACGCTCTCGAACGAGAGGGCGTCGTCGGGAGAGGGAGCGGTGATGACCAGCGAGGCGCCGGTGACGCCGTACACCGGCCACAAGGCCTCGGCCCGGAAGCCCGCCCGGGCAA
>JAYUXI010000163.1:0-4769 GCA_043753085.1 Myxococcales bacterium
GTCGCCATCATGGCTTCGAAGCGAGTGGTCATCGTGGGCGCAGGGTTCGGCGGACTGGCGTGCGCGCAGGCGCTGAAAGGCGAAGACGACCTCGAGGTGGTCGTCCTGGATCGCACCAACCACCACCTGTTCCAGCCGCTGCTCTACCAGGTCGCCACGGCCGCCCTGGCCGCGCCCGACATCGCAGCGCCGGTGCGCTCCATCCTCAGCGCCCAGAAGAACACGCGGGTGCTGCTCACCGAGGTCACCGGCGTCGATCTCGACGCCAAGGTGCTCCACACCAGCGAGACCACGGACATGCCCTTCGACTGGCTGGTGCTCGCACTGGGCGCAAAGACCAGCTATTTCGGTCACGACGAATGGGAGACGCATGCGCCCGGCCTGAAGACCCTGGACGACGCGGTCGAGATCCGCACCCGCATCTTGCTCGCCTTCGAAAAGGCGGAGACTCTGGCCGATCCCGCGCTGCGCGAGCGCCTGCTCACGTTCGTGATCATCGGCGGCGGCCCCACCGGCGTCGAGCTCGCCGGCTCCATCGCCGAGCTCGCGCGGAAGGTGCTCGACGACGACTTTCGCACCATCCGTCCCGAGGAAGCCAAGGTAATCCTGGTAGAGGGCAGCAAGGAGCTACTCGGCAGCTTCGGCGCGAATCTCGCGCAAAGCGCCAAAAAGCAGCTGGAAGAAATTGGCGTCACCGTGTGTCTCGGCACCCCCGTGCAGTCGATCGAAGCCGGCGGCGTGCTCCTGGGCGACGGCACGCGCTTCGACGCCGAGACGGTGATCTGGGCGGCCGGCGTGCGCGCCACCCACCTGGCCTCGCAGGTCGGCAGCGAGCACGATGGCAACGGGCGCGTCGTGGTGGCCAAGGACTGCTCGGTGCAAGGCCACCCCAGCGTGTTCTGCATCGGCGACATGGCGCACTTCGAGCAAGTGGACGACAAGGGCGTGTCGAACGTGCTGCCTGGCGTGAGCCCGGTGGCCATGCAGCAGGCCCGCCACGTCGCCAAGATCATCGCGGCGAATGGGGCCGCCACCGCGCGCACGCCGTTTCGCTACGTGGACAAGGGCAGCATGGCCACCATTGGCCGTTCGCGCGCCATCGCCAAGGCCGGCAAGCTCGAGATGAGCGGCCTCGTGGCGTGGCTCGCCTGGCTGTTTGTGCACCTGTGGTATCTGGTCGGATTCAAAAACCGCTTCGTGGTGTTCTTCAACTGGGTCTGGCAGTACTTCGCGTTCAAGCGCGGCGCGCGCGTGGTCATGGGCCGCCGCGACACGCTCGAGAGCGCCACCAAGTCGCGAGCGGTCCGCGCTGGGTTCGCCGCCCCCATCAGCTTGCGGGTTCCACCGGTGGCGCCGGCCGATGTGGAAATACAGCCAGCGCTGCGCTAAGTCGCCGAGCCGTGACCAGCACGAAGAGCGACATCGATCAGTCCTACAGTCTTTCCAACGACTTTTTCCGTCTCTGGCTCGACGACAAGATGCACTACACCAGTGCATTCTACGAGCACCCGGATCAGTCGCTGGAAGACGCGCAGGCCAACAAGAGCCGTCTGCTGTACGAGTACGCCGAGCTCGACGCGACCAAGACCGTGCTCGACATCGGCTGCGGCTGGGGCGCCAACGTCGAATACATCGCCACCCGCGGCATCAAGGAAGCGCACGGCGTCACTCTCGCGACCGAGCAGTACAACGAGTGCGTGTCGCGCAACCTGCCGAGCTCGAAGTTCTGGTGCCAGGACTACGCGGACTTCGTGCCGCCGGCCCCCTACGACGCGCTGGTCTCGATCGAGATGGTCGACCACGTGGTGTCGCCGGCGCAATCGCACGCGGGAATCGCGGTGGATCTCTACCGGAAGTACTTCGACAAGTGCGCCTCGTTCCTGAAGCCGGGCGGCCTGTTCGCCTTCCAGAGCATCCTGCGCAACCGCGTGCCGCGCACCAAGAAGGACATCGAGGATCTGAAGTTCACCGCCGATGTCATCTTTCCTGGCGGCATCAACGCCCGCCTCGAAGAGCTGGTCATGGCGGTGAACCCCAGTTTCGAGATCGAGGAGCTGGTCACCCAGCGCGTGCACTACGGCAAGACCACGCAAGAGTGGCTCGCTCGCCTGCGCAAGCACGAGAAGACCATCCGCACGCAATGGAGCGATCAGATCTTCGAGGACTACGACCGCTACCTGGCCACCTGCGTGACGGCGTTCAAGAACCACTGGTCGTCCGATGTGCGCATGAAGCTCCGCCACATCGTCCTCTGAGCGCGGGCCCCGGCGGAGGCGGTCGCAGCGCCGGCGCGGGTCTCGAACCAGAGCGCTGGGCGACAGCGCCGCGACCACGTATGCTTGCGAGATGCTTCGTCGCACCGTCCTTGCACCCGTCGCCGTCGTCTTTGCAGCTGGCTTTGCCGCCTGCGGTTCCGATACGAACTCGAAGTTTCCGGACGACGGCGGCGCCAACGGTGGGTCGAGCAGCGGTGCGAGCGGTGCGAGCGGCAGCTCCGGTGCGGGCTTCGGTGGCAGCGATGCGAGCGCCGGGCGCGACGGCGCGCGCGGCGATGGCGGGTGCGGACCCAACCTCACCGGCATCGTGCGCGATTTTCGCGCCTGGAAGGACGGCGCCGGGCATCCGGACTTCGAGCGTTACATGGGTCAGGGCCAGGCCAAGATGGTGCTGCCTGCGCTCGGCGCCGACTTCAAGCCGCAGTACAACGCCAACCCCGATCCGGCAGCCGGCGTTCCAGCGCCAGCCGCACCCGGTCTGCACAAGTTCGTCACCTCGCCAGACTCGTTCGCGCAGTGGTATCGCGACACCGAGGGCGTGAATCAGCGCTTCGAGTTTGCCCTCGTACTGACCGAAGACAACGTTGGCACCGGCATTTCCACCTACCAGAACAAGTTGTTCTTCCCCATCGACGGCAAAGGCTACGGCGACGAAGGGCTCAGCGGAGTGGGCGGCGTTCCGCACAACTTCGGCTTCACCTTCGAGCTGCACACCGAATTCAAGTACAACGGCGGCGAGGTGTTCGCGTTCACCGGCGACGACGACCTGTGGACGTTCATCAACGGCAAGCTGGCGATCGACCTGGGTGGGCTGCACGACCCCCAGACCGAAGAAGTGAATCTCGACGAGATGGCGGCGACGCTCGGCCTGGTGGCAGGACAGACCTATCCGCTCGACGTGTTCCAGGCCGAACGACACAGCGTCGGCTCCACCTTCCGCATCGACACCAGCATCGAGTTCACCAACTGCACGCAGATCGTGCGCTGAACGCAGAGGCCAAAACGGCTTAGAAACCGAACTGGACCGCGAGCTCCGGCGCAATGCCGGGGATGATACCGCCACCGATGCCGAGCGTACCGCGCACGCCACCGAGTAAGGCCGCGCGATCCGTGAAGGCGTAGCGAACGCCGCCCCCGAGACCCACAAACAGCGGGGCTTGACCCTGGAGCTTGTACGCCTTGAGCTCCTTGATTTCGGTGTCGCCCGCCGTATCGACCAGCTGGACCTTCACGCCGGAGACGCTGGCGTCATAGGCCCCAAGACCGAATGCACCATACACGTACGGGCGGGGGGCGCCGATGGCGCCAATGCCGTCCTTGCCGAGTACGAACGTGGCGCGCGCTTCCAGGTGCAGCCAGGGGGCCGCGGCTTTCTGGCCGTCGGTCTTGGCTTCGACGCCGGGGTAGCCAAGGGGAACAGCGATGCCGAGGCGAGCGCCAAGCAGCAGGAACTCGGTGGCGGCGTAGTCGAACGAGGCCAGGATGCGGAACTTGCTGAACGCCGGTCCGCCGTTGATGCTGTTGCCCTTGTTCGGGTCGATGCTGCGCGCTTCGGTGATGCTGCCCGCGTCGCCGCGGACTGGGCGCCGCGGGAAGTCGGTGCCGTCGGGGTTGGTGCAGTAGTAGTTCTTGTCGTTGGTGGGCAGCAGCGTTTGGTTCTTGAGGTCGATCGAGCAGACGTTCTGGGCGCCGGGCAGAAACACGAAGTCGGCCATGACGCCGCCGCCGATCCAGATTTTGCGGTACTTCGGTTTGACTTCGGCCGCGCTGCACTTGCCAGCGTCACACTTGTTGCTCTTGCATTCGCTGGCTTCTTCGCAGGGCACCTCTGCTTCCTTGAGCAGGCCCTCGGAGCCGGCGCCTTTGCAGCCCGGGAAGCCCGGCGGGCAGTCGCCGGCGTCGGCGCACTGGCTCGAAGCAGGCTGGCCGGGCAGGTGCGGCTTGTCGCCGGTGATCGACTGCTTGATCTCGGTCTTGTAGGGCGTGTTGCGATCGCCGCCCGAAGCCACCGGATCGTTGTCCGCGTTGAAGCCCTGCAGGAAGTACGAAATGACGCCCGGCTGCACGTCGAGGCAGGCGAGCTCCGCGCCCCAGCCCTTGTCGATTTTTTTCAGTTCGAGGGTCTTCCACTCGCCCATGCCGGGAGCGCGGTAGCGCGCGATGACGCGGGTGATCGCCTCGGTGCCATTGTATTCTGCATAGATGGGGAGCGGCGTGCGGATCGCCTGCTCGGCCACGGGCGTGTGCGCGAAGTCACCGGCGACTGCGGTCTTCTCGTCGCCACCTTTCTCGCCACCGCCGCCCGCTTTCGCTTTCTCGAACGCCTTCTCGATGTCGCTGGTCTTCAGGTCGGGATCGAGCTCGATCTTCGGGTCGAGCTTGAGCGCTTCGACGAAGGCCTTGATGCCGGCCGGCACGTCGACCGCTCCGCCGACCAGGACCGTGCCGAGATCGCGCTGGAGCTGCGCACGGAGCGGGGCGCCGCACTTGTCC
>JAYUXI010000164.1:0-1853 GCA_043753085.1 Myxococcales bacterium
CCGCAGATAATGGAACTCTATCAGTGGGGCCGCCAGTGCAAATGGACACCGCAGCCCATTCAGGGTCCTTTGCTCGACTTCGATTACGAATTTCGAGACGGCGCACAGGTCACGCGGACTCCTGGGCGGCCCAAGCCTCTCCAGCTCGCTGACTTCACGGCGGCCCTCGAGCGGGGATCGTGCATGCCCGTTGCGAGGTAACCGAGGCAGCGTCCCGGATCGTGTTGGAACTGGGTGGCGGTCGAGCATGATCTACGCGGCGTTTTTGGCGGCGTCAATGGCGGTTGGTTTGAGCTTGGCATCGTGATCTCGGAGCGCCGCGACGAGCAACGGCATGGCCTTGTAGCCGCGCAGTTTTCGGAAGGTCTTGGCGGCTTCGAGGAGCGAGACGGCGAGCCATCGCAAGACCATTTCACCACCGTCCCATCGGTCGACGTTGTGCGTCGTCTTCCGGATTCGTCCGTTGATAAACTCGATCGGATTGGTGGTCGACAGCGTACGAGCGAGAGCTGGCGGCAGCTTCAGGCGGGCAATCGTGAGCGTCTCCGACAGTCCCTCTCGAAGCGACGCAGCTGCCGAAGGATGCTCGCGTTCGAGCTGGTCGGCGAGCGCCGCAAGCATGCGCTTTGCACGCACCGGATTCTCGCTCTGATAGGCGGCCGAGATGGTGCGTCCGACGCTCTTCTTTCGCCGTTCGGGAAGATGCTCAAGCACGTTTCGACGCTTGTGCACCTGGCAGCGTTGCACCAGGGCTCGTGGCCCGAACTTCACGAGAGCGGCTTTGCGCAGCGCCTTGCTGCCGTCGATCACGAACAGCATCGAGCGTTCCGTGCATACTCCACGTGCTTCGAGATCGGACAAGAGGCCGGCGCAGCAGACCGTATTCTCGGTCGCGCCTTCGTAGACGCCAAGCACGTGTTTCTCGCCACCAGCGTCGATGCCGAGGGCCACGAGGACCACATGGCCGCCGAGGTGTATGCCATCGATCATGATTGCGCAGAGCGAGAGCTGGCTCAGATCGCGAGCCATCATTTCGGCCAGCTTCTCGCGCGTGGCCGCGACGAAGCGACGACTCACGGCACTCTTGCTCGTGCCACGCGAAGCGGACCGGGAGGCGCCCCTTCGATCGATCGCACGTACTTGCGCGTCGAGACGCCAAGCACCATCTGCTCTACGGCACGAGGCGTCAGCGGATCCATCACCGCGAACTGCTCCCACGTGTTCAGAGCGATCTCCTCGCCGTCGACGCTGGGCACGCGCGGTCGACGAACGCGAACGCGGCTGCCGCCAAACGACAGCTCGCCCGGCGCGTGGCCGGCTCGCGTGGCCGGCTCGCGTGGCCGCGCGCTGAGGCTGGTGCGCGTAGCGCGTGCCGCACAACAGCGTTCGTTCGTCCTCGAGCATCGCACTCAGCACGCTCATCCCGGCGTTCACGATCGCGTCATGCAGCGAGGCGCGAGCCTCGACCATCGCAGCGAAAGCGAGCTGAGGGACGGTCCTGTCTTGGTCTACGGGCTTCTTTGTGGCAGTGTTTTTCATTGGCGGTTCCTATCGGGCAAAGCACCCCGATCTTGCGATCAGGGCCGGTGGAACCGCCACCTTCAAATTTCAACACTGCTCGGGGCGCTGCCTGCAGCCGGCGTACACTTCGTTTTCGTCATTCTTCCTTGACGGATGGCGGAGCGCCTGGAAATCTTCCTGTCATACCGGACGAGTGTTCCACGACTGGAAACTCTCACCGAACAAAGAACAGGAAAGAGTATGAAGCGAAGCTTTCAGTATGCGCGTTTGTCACTGGTCTCGGTCATGGGTGCGGCTGCGTTCGGCATGGTGGCGTGTGGTGGTCACGACGA
>JAYUXI010000165.1:0-1852 GCA_043753085.1 Myxococcales bacterium
CTTCACGATGGCGAGCCCGAGGCCGGTGCCCGTGGCCTTCGTGGTCACGTAGGGGTCGAACACCCGCTCCGCCCACTCCTTGTCGATGCCGGGCCCGTCGTCTTCGACGACCAGCTCGGCGCTGACGGCGTCGAGCGCGCGCACGCCGAGGCGAACCTTGCCCGGCTGGCCGGCCAGCCGCGCCTCCGCCGCGTTGTCGAGCAGGTTTACCAGCACGCGCCGGAACAGCTGCCGATCGAGTGCAACCTGCACGCTGTTCTTCGGCAGCGCGAGCTCTATCTCCGACCATTCGCGCACCGGACGTGCGCCGACGGTCCCCTCGCTGGCGACGTCGCGGACGAAGCGCACCAGATCGGTCGGTTCCAGCATGGGCGCCGGCAAGCGCGCGAAGTTGGCGAAGTGCTCGACCAGGTGGCGCAGCGACGCCACCTCCTCGCGGACGATCTCGACGGTGGTGTCGAGGAGACCCGAGAACTTCGCATCACCGCCGTCGTAGCGCCGCTGGCACTCCTCGACGGCGAGCTGGATCGGGGTGAGCGGATTTTTGATCTCGTGCGCCAGCCGCTTGGCCATCTCCTGCCAGGCGCCCATGCGCTGCAGGAACTCGACGCGTGCGCGGGACTCGGCGACCTGGGCGATCATCTGGTTGAAGCTTTCGGCAAGCTCGGTGAGCTCGTCGCTGCCGGTGACCGGCACCGACACCGACAGATCGCCCGCGGCCACCAGCCGGAGCGCCGCGCCAAGGCGGCCGATGCGCTTGGTGACGCCGCGTGCGAGCACCACGCCGAGCATGGTGGTGGCGAGCGCAGTGGCCACCAGCAGCACTGCGAACGCCTGCAGGTGCCCGGCGTAGAGCGAGTGAGCCAGGCCCCACGTGACCACCAGGGGAATCACCGAGGTGAGCAAAATCACCAGCGCCAGTCGGCGTTCGGTTTTGCCGAACACGGTCACGCTCCCCAGACCAGCATCTCTTGCTCGACGCGCGTACCCTCGCGCGTGACCTCGAACGTGAGCGTATCGGCCACCTTTGCGCTGGCCTTGATCTCGGCCTGACCGAAGCGGACCTCGGGAGCGGGCAATGGGTCACACGGAACGAACATACTTTTTTCGAAGCCGCGGGCCGAGAGCCAGAACACGTGCAGTCCGCCGGCGCCGGGGCCGAACGCCACGAGCACGCGTCCGCCTTCGCGCAGCGCGAAATCGAAGCTCTGGAACTTGTATTCTGCAAATCGTTCGGGCGAAGGAAAGTCCGCCCCGAGATCGCGCAGCTCGGGCAGGTGGGCGCGCAGGTGCTTGTGCAGCACGTCGTACCGCACGCTCTTGGCCAAGCGTGGCAGCCGGCGCGTGGGCTCGGCGATGACCGGCAGCGCTTCGAGGTCCGAGGTTGGCGCCTCGACATAGGCCCGGAACCGATCGCCGAGCAGCGCGACCTCGATCTCGTCGTCGGCAAGGGAACGCAAAAACCACGAGAACGGCGAGAGGGTGGCCTCGCCCGCGCGCGACTCGAGATGCACCAGGCTTTCCCACAGCGGGCGTCGCACGCGCCACGTAGCGCCCGCGTGGCGTACCGCCACTTCGCCCACGTACGCCGCGCCGTGCACTACGACGTTGAACAGCGTCTCGGGATCGCCTTCGAGTACGCGGTCGCGCCATGCGCGCGTGAGGACGCGCCCGAGGCGATGCACGCTGGCGATGCTGAAATCACACCCGGGATCCGCGTCGAGATGCTTCGGCGCGAGCGCGGCGAAGCGCGCCGCGGCGTCCGCAAGGTGTGCCGTGACCTGCGGGTTGCCGGCGGGGTTCGCGTCTTCGGCGCGCACGCGCGCCAGATCCGTCTGCGCGCCATCCGGAT
>JAYUXI010000166.1:0-1849 GCA_043753085.1 Myxococcales bacterium
TGCCGCGCCACCGGCGGGGCGGGGGAGACGGCCGGCTACGGCGCGCTGCTCGGATCGCTCGTGGCCGCCGCGGCCTTCCTGCGCCGCCGCGCCCGCTGAGAACGCGCCGCGCGCGGTCTCTCGGCGGCTCGAACTCTGCCGAACTTGATCGTGGGCGATCCTGACGACCTCGTCCACGGGCAGCAGCCCTGGACGGCCGGAACCGATCTGTGAAGGCGCATCTCGATACCCACGTGGCGCTGTGGAGCGCCGCCGGCGAGAAGAGAAAGCTGCGCCCGGCCCGAGCGCTGCTGCTCCGCGAGATCGGAAGAATTCGAGAGCCGGTCAACGCGGTGATGGATCTGCTGGCCGAAGACGCGGAGTGCTCGCAAGAGGCTCGAGTCGTCACGCCGAATCGGACCTCGGCTCACCAGCCGGTGCGCTTGATGCCCTTGAAGCTGCTGCCGAGGCTGCGGACGTTGTGGACGATGCCGTAGCTGCAGCCGCGTGCTTCGTAGATCCACGGCGCGCCCCAGGCGTCGCCCTTGTCGTAGACCACCATGTGGCCGGCGCCGGCCGAGCGGTACACCAGGACGTCGCCCTTCTGCATGGCCGACTTCGACACGTTGCCCCACTGGCCGCCGCCGGTGCCGCTGAAGAAATCCGCGGTGCTGTACGGGTGCGTGTCGGTGCCGATGCTCGTGTTCGACGACGGCACCTTCCAGATCTTGGCAATGTAGCCGGAGCAGTCGGCGCCATTCTGCGCGCCGCCGTGGGTGCAGCTCGGGCAGCTGCCCGAGCAGGTGCCCCTGTTCGACGAGGTGGCGCCGGAGGGCTGCCACTTGCCGTGACCCCACCAGTACGAGAAGCCGACGCCGCTGGCCGCAATCTCGATGGCTTCGTCACGGGCCGAGCTGGCTGCGTTGCCACTGCCCGCGGCCGCCGCGGCCTCGAGAAACCGGTAGGCGGCGAAGCCCCGTAGGCCGTTGTGCTCGACCTCGATGAAGCCGTTCGATGCGACGCCGTTGATGACCTTCACCACGCTGCCTTCGGGCATCGTGCGGAGGATGTTGCCGCTGGTGGAGGCGGTGGAGCGCAGGTTGAGATTGGCGGTGCACTCGACCGAGCTGTCGTTCGGGAAGATGAAGGTGGCGGCGCTCTCTTCCTGGCCGGGCTCGACGGGGTTCTCGACGCCGGGATCGGTCGCGACCACGTCGTCGAGGCCGTCTGCGCCCGTGTCGCCTTCGGATTGGCCCTCGAGGGCGTTCTTCTTCTCGTCGGCGCCCACGGGAGCGGGAGCCGGAGAGGAGTCGTCGACGCCGGTCACCTGCTGGTCCACCGAGGTCGGAGCGTCGACGCCGCCGCACGCGACCATGGCGACACCAGCGGCCAGGGCCACCGCAGCGAGAGCTTGTTTCATCGCAGCGCGCTCTTGCGACTGCCGTGCCAAGATCCGCAGATCGCGCTGCGATGGAAACGTGAGTCAGGGTTGGAACACCAAGCGGTCCGGCACTGAAAACGTCGCGAAATTGGCTGGTTCCGTGCGTGGCCAAGTTTCCTACATGGCCCGACGCGGAGCCAAAATTCGCGAGCGGTCGCGCGCGGCAGGCCGCGCGGTGCTCGCGAACGGGCGCGGCCCGGCCCTCGAATGAGCACGCCGGCGCTGCGCACTTCCCGCGTGACCTCGTACGGCTCATGGCCTCCAGAGCAACTGGAAGTCTGCTACCCAGGCAAGCCATGCCGCTCCACGAACCCGAACGAAGCGCGCGGACCAAGCTCGTCGTCGGCGTGCTTGCCGTGGCCCTGGTCGGGGCCCTCGGCTTTCGTCTGTTGCGCGAGGACGGCCCGAAGAAACCCGCCTCGGGCAGCG
>JAYUXI010000167.1:0-1844 GCA_043753085.1 Myxococcales bacterium
GTCGAGCTGGTCGAGCCGGCCGGCGCCAAGGCGCCCAAGGCCGGCAACAAGCGCACGTAGCGCCTACCTGGGTTTTTCCGGCACGAGCGATCGCAGTGCGCTCACCACCGTTTCGTCGAACAGCGAGCCCGACGCCTTGGCCAGCACGGCACAGGCCGAGTCGGCTGTGACGATGCGCCCGTACGGGTTTTTTGGGTTCTTGGTGAGATCGGCAAAGCAGTCGGCCACGGTGAGGATGCGTGCGCCCAGCGAGATGTCCGCGCCTTGCACGCGGCCTGGAATGCCGCCACCGCCGAACCGCTCGTACATCTGCAAGATGGCCTGGCGCGTGGGGTGGGGGAGGTCCACGGTGTCGAGCATGCGAATTGGTGCGCTGAGCAGGTCGGCGGCGCGCTCGCGCTGACTGGTCGATGCCTGGCAACCGAGCAGCGTGAGGTGCAGGGGTGCGTCGGCCGAGCCGTGTTTGCCGAGATCGTGCAGTTGTCCGGCCATCGCGATTTCCGCGGCGCGCTCTGCCGAGAGGCCGAGGCGCTGCGCGATGAGCCTGGCGTAGCGGCTGACGAACGCCGAGTGATCGGCGAGCTCGGCGCGATTTGCCTCGAGCAAGGTGAGCAGCGCCGACACCAGCTCGAAGGCAACGGCAGGCTCGGCCGCGACGGCGACGGGTATGCTCGACGTGGCCGGCTCGAGCGGCAGCTGCCCGGACGAGCCGGCCGGTTGCGCGACCTCGAGGTTTCGGGAGCTGCGCTCGGCGATGGTGCCGTCGGCATTGAACTGCTGCCCGGTGCCCCCGCCACGCGCCGTGGCCCACTCGCGCTCGAGCGCGTCGAAGGCGTTGCGGCTGCGATCGTAGTGCTTTGCGATCAGCGCGGTCACCGCGGTCGGGCGCGCGACGAACGTGTGGACGTGCTTCGCGCCGGACGCGAGCTTGGCGGCGTCGACGAGCGCTTCCTCGCCTGGGTCCGGCGTCACCACTTGCAACGTGGAGGTTGCGGCGTCGAAAGAAACCGGGAAGAACATCTCTGTCTCGGCGAGCCGCTTCGGGATCATGCCGAGGGTGGACGGCGGAACGTCGAACCGGAGTAGGCGCTCGCTGGTGACGAACTTGGTGCGGTGCAGGGCCGCCAGCTTGCGCAGGAGCGTGAGCTCGTCGTAGCTGCCGTCTGCGAGGAGCAGCTCCTCGCTCCAGTGGCCATCCTTTTTGACGCGGTCGAGCAACGCGCGATGAGCTTCTTTGGTCAGCTCGCCGGCCGACAGCAGGAGATCGATGGCTTGTCGTGTACGTCCTGCGCCCGCCACTGGTCAGCCTGCCGTTTCGATGGTGCGTGCCACCAGGACACCATACGGGAGGCGGGGCACTCGTGCAAAGCGATGGGGCTTGCAGAGCTCACGCAGCGACGAGCACGATCTTGGTGATTTCCGGCGGCGAACCCACCCGCGCGGGTGGGCCTGCCACGCCGAAACCGCGGTTGACCCATAGCGTAGAATTGCCGTTGCCTGGGTAGCGGCCTGCTACGTAGCGCATGCCGACGAGCTTGGCCGACTGGATGCCCGCGAAGTTGATCTGGCCGCCGTGGGTGTGGCCGCTCAGCTGCAGCGTGGCCCGCCCGAAGACGTCGTCGAAGAACGGCGGCTGGTGGGCGAGCAAGATGCGCGGCGTGTCGCGCGCTGCCTGCGGAAGCTTGCGGATCGCGGCGTCGAGGTCGGGACCACGTCCGACGAAGCGTGCGCCAGCGAAGTCGTCGACGCCGACCAGGGCGAGGCCCGGCCCTTCGCCGGTGCGCAGGTGGCGGGCATCGTTGATCAGCATGCCGACGCCGGCGCGCTCCATTGCGCGCTGCACC
>JAYUXI010000168.1:0-1842 GCA_043753085.1 Myxococcales bacterium
CTCTTGCCCTCGACCTTGTCGACGCCGACGTCGCTCATGCCCTGTTCGAAACTGAAGGCCTGGATTTTGTCGGGTACGGAGAGGAAGTAGTCTTCCGGCACCCACGCGGTCTTGCCGAAGTTGGCGATGGTGACCATCTGCTCGATCTGGACGCGGTCGTCTTTGATCTCGATGTAGGTCGCACCCTTGCTCAGGATGACGGCTTCCTGAATGCTGCGGACCACGGGGAACACGTACATCTTCGTGGTCATGCCGCGTTCGGGACCGAGCTGGAACGGCGTGATGGCAAACGTGGCGCCGGCTTGCGCGACCGATACGCGGTACGCGAAGCCCATGCCGGTCTTCAAGGCGTCCCAGCGTACCTTTCCCTCGGCGTTGGTGACGCCCGTGCGCTTCTCGCGGGACTCGCCCTTGGCCACGCTGTTCTCGACGATGCCGAGTGTGACCGCAACGCCCGCCATTGGCCTTTCGTCGGCGTCGAGCACCAGGGTGTCGATGCTGCCAGCCGGGAACGTGGGTGCTTCGACCGCGCTGTTCTGCGGCGGCGCACGCGTGCCCTGATTGCCTTGATGCGCCGCATGATCGTGCGGCGCCGCTTCGTCGTCGGCGACCTGTGCGCGCGCCGGCGCGGACGCGAATGCGGCGGCCGCGAGCAGAGCGAGTAGGCTACGGCGCATCGGCGATCTCCAGCGGTTTGCCGCACGACTTGCAGAACCTCGCGTCGGGCTCGTTGGCGGCGTCGCACGCCGGACAGCGCACGCGAGAGTCTGCAGGCTGGGACTTGAGGGCGTCGGAGATGGACTTGGCCAGCGCCCGCGGAGTGGCCGCATAGGTGTGCTCCTCCGGTTCGCCGTCGGGATGCGCAGCGTCGCTGGCATCGACCAGGAGGGGGACGGGTTTCGCGCGGTCTCGATCCGCCACGCCCACCCCGGCACGCGCCAGGTGCTCGGTGACCAGGCGTTCGGCTTCGCTGCGGTACGGTGCCACGCGGTCGTCGAGCTCCTTCAGAATCGCCTTTGCCTGTTCGCGCAGAGGAATCACGACCTCATCGTAGTCGGCGGCTTCGATCTTGCCGAGATCACGTTCGCGATCCATGTCCTGCAGCGCCGCGAGGGCCGCGCGTTTCCGTTCCAGCAACGGATCTTCGAGTGGCCGTCCGGCGACCTCTTCGTCCGACAGGTCGACGCCGGGGAGCTTTTCGCCGAGCAGCAGCCGCACCGACGACCAGAACAGAAGAATGGCGCCCACGAGAACCGAGCCGCCGAGGAAGATTGCGCCCGGCGCCGCACCGAGCGCGAGACCAAGACCGAGGCCCGCAGCCACGCCCACGACCACGACCAGCCCAGGTACGGCCGATGTCCACCATGGCTCGGGCCCTTCGGCGATGTGGGCCGCGTCGTGCGTTTCCGGTTCAGCGTTCAAGATCCGAGAGCTCCTCGTCGAGGCGTTCATCGTACACGTCTCCGTCGGCTTTGGGCGCGTCGGCGGGTTTCTTTGCCTCGCGCTTGCGCCACTTGCGGACCACCAGACCGAGTCCGATCGCGCCGCCGGCGATCGCGACGAGCGGCACCACGTAGATGGCCTGGTTGGCTCCCTTGTTCGGGGGGACGGTGAGCGCGTCGCTGCCGTGCAGCGCCGAATACGAAGCCAGGATGTCGGCCTTGGTCATGTTGTTGGCGATCTGGCCGCGCACCTTGGTGCGTGTTTCTTCGGCTTCGCCGCAGGCGCACGTGGTGAGCGGCAGCCGCTCGCAGCCGCCGCACATGCAGCGCAAGCCGCTGAAGATGTCGCGCTCTTGATCGCTTTCGATGCGCACGGTGCCCGCGTGCGAGCTGGAGGTTT
>JAYUXI010000169.1:0-11358 GCA_043753085.1 Myxococcales bacterium
TGCCGTGCGCGACTGCCGCGCCTCGCTCGGCAGCGACGAGGAAATGTGCGACTTCTATCTCTCGAGCTATGGCTACGCGGGAAACGGGCCGGCCATGGACGACAGCGGTGGCGCCCCGCGCGGCACGGGCAGCGAAGCGGCGCCGAGCGCGCCGAGCGCGCCGAGCGCGCCGGCGTACAGCGAAACCAACACGCAAGTCGCCGGCGTCGACGAAGCCGACATCGTCAAGACCGACGGGGCGCGGCTCTTCGTGCTGCACGGCTCGACGTTCCGCATCGTGCAGGCGTATCCGGCCGAAACCATGGCCGAGCTGAGCTCCACGGCCATCGAAGGCGCGCCGACCGAGATGTACGTCGAGAACGGTCTCGCCGTGATCTTTTCCCAGGTCGACGGCGCGCCGGTCTACACCGCCTCGGGCACTTCCGCGCCGAACCAGGGCACCGGCGGCGCCGAGCAGCCGAATGCGCCCGACGGCCGCGGCGGCGCCGGCTACGGCACCTACGCGCCCCTCACCAAGATCACCGTGCTGCGCATCGCTGCCGACCACAGCACGACGCTCGCGAAGGAGACCTACCTCGAAGGCAGCTACCTCAGCTCCCGTCGCGTCGGCAGCCAGGTTCGCACCGTGCTTTCCGGTACCGGCGCCTACGAGCTCACCAGCCAGCTCATCGGCGAAGCTGCCAGTGGCTTCGCCGAGCAGCCACGCGGCGACGTCTTGCAGATCCTCGAGCAGGTGCGCGCCGTCGCCAGAGCCAAGGCCAATCAGCTGCCGCTCGACCGCTGGCTGCCGCGCACCTTCGACAAGCAGGGCGCCGCCATCACCGCCTCGTCGCTCGCCTGCGGCAACGCCTACACGCCCACGGCCGGCACTACCCAAGGCGGACTCACCGAGGTCTCGACGCTCGATCTCGCCGACCTCGGCAAGGCCACGCAGGAAGTCGCGATCTTCGGTCAAGCCGGCACCGTGTACGGCAACGCCGGCACGCTGTACGTGGCCGCCAGCGGTTACGCCGACATCCCGTTCGGCGGCGGGTGGGGCGCCGGCACCGGCGACGTCGCGGCGGCCCCGCCAGACGCTCCCAGCACACCGTCGAATCCCGGCACGTCCGGCTCCGGCGAGGCGATGCCGATGAATGGCAACGTGGGCTTGCAAGACAGCGACGGAAGGGTCGTGCGCCGCCCCGCCATCCCCGAAGTCATCTCGCTCAACAAGACCCACGTTCACAAGTTCACCTTCAGCGCCGAAGGCACTCCGGTCTACGAGGCCTCCGGCACCGTCGAGGGCGAGGTGAAAAATCAATTCTCGCTCGACGACCGCGACGGCTTCCTGCGCATCGCCACCACGGAGCGGCGCATGTACCGCTCCGACTTCGAAGGCAACGGCTCACAAAACGATCAGCGCCCCCGCTCGCTCACCCACGTGTTCGCGCTCGAGTCTTCGGGTGGCGAGCTGGGCGTGAAGGGCGCGGTCAAGGATCTCGCCAAGGACGAGCAGATCTACAGCGTGCGATTCGTCGGCGCCCGCGCCTACGTGGTCACGTTCCGCCAGGTCGATCCGCTTTTCGTACTCGACATGGAAAACCCGGCCGCGCCCGCGCTGCTCGGCGAGCTGAAGATCCCCGGCTTCTCCAACTACATGCAGCCACTCGACGACTCGCATCTGCTCACCATCGGCCAGGAAGCCGACGACAACGGCCAGGTGCAGGGGACCGCACTGCAGATCTTCGACGTCAGCAACCCGGTGGCGCCGCGGCTCGCACAAAAGTTCGTGTATGACGCAGCCATGTACGGCTACACCGAGGCGCAGTACAACCACAAGGCGTTCACGTACTTCGCGGACAAGGCCCTGCTGGCCTTCCCGTACTCCAGCTACGATCCGCAGACCAACACGCAGACCTCGACCCTCGAGCTGTTTCGCGTGAGCACCGAGAGCGGCTTTTCGCGACTCGGCGCCATCGACCACTCGGCCTTCTTCACGCAGCCAGCTCAGAACGCCTGCTACTACGTGGACCCCACGGTCCGCCGCGGCGTGTTCATCGGCGACGTCGCCTACTCGCTCTCGTTCGGCGGCATCATCGCCAAGAACGTGAACGATCTCGCCTCGGCCGGATCGACGCTGGCCCTGCCGAACCCCTACGCCGGTCAGCAAGGCGACTGCGGCTACGGCGGCGCAGGCCAGCCCGACCAGCCCGCGCCCACCCCGTAGCCGCTACGCCAAGCGTGGATGCGCCGGATCGAAGAAAGCGATCGGCGCCGCCAGGCACGCGTCGGGGATCTGGAAGGCATCCACCACGGCGCGGGCCTCGGCAGCCACTTCACCGAGTAACAGCTCGACTTCCTTGCGGACCGCGCGGGCCTTCGCCGGCGCCAGCAGACCCGCCTCGAGAAACCACGCGGCGCGCCTCTCCACCAGCGAGAGCGCGTGCAGTGTGCCGAGTCGGGCCAGCGTGCCACGCGCCGGGCCCTGCGGCTGCTGGTCGAGGTGCTGCGTGAACCACAGGTAGGAAAGTCGCTCCGCGTGCGCCTCCGCCGCCGCCACCAGGTGCTCCTGGATCTCGAGGATGGCCGCTTCCATGGGCAGCTGTTTCGTGAGGCGCTTCTTCAAGCGCAGCGCCGCAGTGCTGACCAACCGATCCTCGCGGTGGCGCAGCAGGAGCAGGTGCAGCTCCGGATCGCGCAGGTGACCGGGGTCACTTTTGTTTGCGGCGATGGGATTCGAGTCCACAGCGCGCGACAGCGCATCGGTGCCGAGCGCCATCAAGACGCTGACCCAGCTGCGGCTCTCGAACGATGACTTGTATCCTGCAAGCAAGCTCTTCGCGACCAGCTGCTGCAGGACCATGTTGTCACCCTCGAAGGTGGTGAAGATCTCGACGTCCTTGCGGATCTCGGGGATGCGATTGACGGCCAGGTAGCCTTGCCCGCCACAGGCCTCACGGCAAATCTGCGTGGTATCGACGCCATGGCGCGAGCCGGCGACCTTCATGGCGGCCACTTCCGCTTCGAGCTCGCGGGTGTCGATGGCTTCGCCGGCCAGGCCGCGCTTCATCATCGCGCCGTAGCGATCCCGTAGCGTAGCGAAGGCGAAGTGCAACACCGTGGTGGTGGCAAGCGGCACGCAGAGGCGGCGCTGTTGCGTGGGGTAGTCGAGTAGCGCGCGCTCGACGCTGCCTTCGGCGCCAAACTGACGCCGGGTAAGCCCGTAGCGAATGGCGATGGCCAGCGCGACCTTCGCCGAGCTGACTCCGGCGCTGCCGACGCAGACCCGACCACCGACCAGCGTGCCGAGCATCGTGAAGAAGCGCCGGGAAGGGTTCTCGATCTTGCTCTGGTACTGGCCGTCTTCGGTGACTTGCGCGAAGCGATTCAGCAGGTTCTCGCGGGGTACGCGCACGTGGTCGAACCAGAGGCGCCCGTTGTCGACGCCGTTGAGTCCCATCTTGTGGCCGGAGTCGCCGGTGCGAACACCGGGCAACGTTTCACCTGCGTCGTTGCGAATGGGCACGAGTAGCGCGTGCACGCCGTGGCGCTCGCCCGCCACCTCGAGGTTGGCGAATACGGTGGCGTAGCGCGCGTGCTGGGCGGCGTTGCCGATCCAGTCCTTTCGCGCCGACTCGCTGGGAGTGTGAATCACGAACTCGTGCGTGGCCGGCTCGTACGTGGCAGTGGTCTCGAGTGCCGCCACGTTCGAGCCGTGACCGACCTCGCTCATGGCGAAGCAACCAATCGCCTGCGCCGTGGCGACCTGGTGCAAAAGGGCATGGTGCCGTTCGGTGCCGAGCAGCAACAAGCTGCCGCCGAACAGACCGAACTGGACGCCTATCTTGATGAGCAGGGAAAGATCGCCGAGCGCCATCGTTTCGAACACGACGGTGAAGGCGCGCAGATCGCCCTCCGCGGTGACGCCGGGAAATGCAATCGAGCCGAAGCCGGCGTCGGCGAACTTGCGCGTCCAGTCGAGCACCAGCTGCCGGTACTCCGGCGTGGGCAGCCCGTAGGCGCGTAGCGTGGGATCGGCGAGGAACGTGCGCAGGCGACCGCGGAGCGCGCCATCGGGGCCGTCGAAGGCGCGCGCCAAGGCCTCGTCGTGGGGGGTGGCCGGCGGTGGCTCGTGGGCCTTCGCGAAGGTGCCATCGACCGGCGCGGCATCGAGCCCGAGTGCGTGCACGATGCCCACCACGGCGGCGCGCTCTTCGGCGTTGCCGGCTATTTCTGCGGCGAAGCCTGCCAAGGTGCAGCGTGCTTCCGGCCGCAGCGAGCCGGCCATGCTTTTCACCAGGTCGAAAAGTTGGTGCAACTCGGGCGGGGTCGGTCTCTGCATTATCCACGCATCGAGAATCTGGCGCGCAGCCGGCCTTAGCCAAGGCTGCGAGTCGATACGGGCGGCGATGGCCTCGCGATCGGTCCGTGTGACGTCGCCGTCGGACCAGGCCACGTACAGCAGAGGCACGAAAGAACGGAGCTGGGGATCGTCGAGATCTGCGACGCGACGCGGTGTGACCATGGGCGCAAGATAGCTCGCGTCGGTCCCAAGGCACGCTACCGTTCTGTCCATGTCCGGTCCGGTTCCCCAGCTTCGCATCCCCCAGTTCAGTTACGAAGCGCTGCCGCTCGACTGGCTTGCCGGCAACCCGCTGGCCAGCTGCCTCGGCAACGCGCTGCACATGGTATTTCCTGCTGGGGAGCGTTTCTTCGTGCGCAGTTTGATGCACTACGAAGAGCACCTGCGCGGCGATGTCGAGCTGTGGAAACGTGTGCGTGGTTTTGCCGGACAGGAAGGCCAGCACGGGTACCAACACGAGCGCGTGTTCGAGCGGCTGCGCGAACAAGGCGTCCCGGTCGACGCGTTCCTCCGCATCTACGAGCGCTGGGCGTATCAGTTCCTGGTCACGCTGTTTCCGTCGAAAAAGGTGCACCTTGCAAGCACCGTCGCCGCCGAGCACCTCACCGCCACGCTGGCGCGCGTCGCGCTCGAGAACGGCGCGTTCGACCACATGTCGAAGGAGATGGGCGACCTGCTGCGCTGGCACGCGCTCGAGGAGCTCGAGCACCAACACGTCGCGTGGGACGTGTTGCAGGAGATCGACGACTCGTATCCGCTGCGCATGCTCGGCGCAGCGCTCGTGTGCAGCGTGCTGTTTCCATTCTGGTTCGGTGGTGGCCTGGTGTTCGCGGCCAAGCGGCCGGGAGGCCTGCTGCGCACGCTGCGCCGCAGCCTCGGAGGCGAGCGTCCGTTCGTGCCCTTCATGCCCCTGATGCGTGCACTGAGCGAGTACGTGCGACCCGGTCACCTGCCCGGCAAGCCACAGGACGACGAGCTTCTGGCGATCGCCAGGCAGTGGTACGCGAGCGCGCAGCAGCAAGCGCGCGCGCCGCGTGACGCCGCAGCTGCAGCGTGACCCGAACGGCATGTCCGTGAAGTCGCGGATCGCGCGGGATCCACGCTCGATCCGGCGCCACTCGCGGGTGGCGTGGCCCATGCTCGCGACGTACACTCGACGGGGTGACCTGCGTTGGTTCTGCATGCACTCGTCACGTTTCGTCACGTTTCGTCACGTTTCGTCACGGTTCGTCATGTTTCGCGCGCGGACCCGTGCACCGTGCAGGCAGCTCGTCGGTGCCGGTAAGCCGCCTGCACTTTCCCCCGTGTGGGGCAACCTGCGACGAAGTAATCGCCACGAATTCTACGAGCTGGAGCGTGGTCTTGGGTTGCGAAACACGAACGGGTCCCGTCAACTGAAACGAGCGCGAGGCGCCGCCTGGCGACCACGCCCCCTTTGTCGTCGGCGGCCTTGCTTGCGACTCTCGAAGAAAGCACGGTAATGCAATGAAGAAGCTAGCGATTCTGGGTGCGGTACTGGCCGGAGGCGTCTTCGCAACTTCGTCGTTCACCGGCTGCGGCAGCGAACCCGACAACGTGTTCGACGGCGGCGAAAACACCAACGGAAGTAGCGGCGCCTCCGGAGCGAGCAGCAGCGGCTGCCAGGGCTTGGTCTGCGACACCGACGGGAGCAGCGGCTCGAGTGGCGCCAGCGGCGGCATCAACCCGTTCGAAGAGTGCGGCGTCGACAAGCTCGGTGGAGATCTCCTGCCGATCGAGCTCACCATCGTCTTCGACAAGTCGTCGAGCATGTGTGCGGTGCCCGGCGATCCAAACCAGCCCACCGTCTTCGATTGTGCGAATGCGGCCACGCGCTGGCCTGCCACGTCGGCAGCACTCAGCACGTTCTTCACGTCGCAGCAGTCGGCAGGGTTGACGGTCGCCGTGCGAAGTTTCGGTCCGGTCGAGGAGTTCTCTCCCAACACCGTTGCGAAAAATCGGTGCGAGCCAGCGTACTACTCGACGCTCGAGGCGGGGTACGGCCCAGCCGACTTGCCCTCGCAGCCACTGGCAACCGCAGTCCTGGCGGACCTCCCGCCCTTTCCCGGCGGCGATGGCAACGCCACGATGACGCAGACCGGAGCTGCCATTGCGGGATCGCTCACGTACACGCAGGGTCGTCAGGTCGCCCTCGCCGGAACCAAGGGAGTCGCCATGCTCCTCGTGTCCGACGGCGACCCCACGGGCTGCGGCACGAAACCCACCGGCCAGTCGGCTGGAGACATGGAAGCAGCCATTGCCGCAGCCAGTGCCGCCACCGCTGCAGGCATCAAGCTCTACGTGCTCAACATCGGCGGCACCAAAGCCAATCTCGATCAGATCGCTGCGGCCGGCGGAACGGTCGAAGCAATCACCATCGACAATCCCACCGACTCCACGGCGATCAGCACGGCGCTCGCCGCGATTCGCGGACAGACGCTCAGCTGCGCATTCCCGGTTCCGAAGCCGGCCAATGGCCTCGAGCCCGACTACGACAGCTTGAACGTCACGTTCACCCCACCGGGCGGCGCGGTGGAAGTCATCGGGCAGACCACCAACTGCGAAACCAATCCGAACGGCTGGCAATACGACGACCCGACCACGCCGACGAACATCGTCCTCTGCCCCGCCGTCTGCGAAAAGGTGCTCGCGAGCGTGACCGGTGAGATCAACGTGGTGCTCGGCTGCGCCACCGTCACGGGGCCGGTTAAGTGATACGGCGGCTGGTCTTTGCAGCTTCCGTGCTCGGCGTCGCTCTCAGCGCAGCGGCGTGCGGCTCCGAAGGCTCGGAGTTTCCCGACGGATCGTCCAGCGGCGGGTCGGGCGGACTCGGCGGCAACACCAGCAACGGCGGCATCGGCAACGATGCGCCGCGAGAGCCGTTCGACCCGTCGAAGTGCGCGGTCGACACGCTCGCAGGCAACTTGCTCCCGGTGGAGCTGACACTGGTCTTCGACAACTCGTCGAGCATGTGTTTCGTCACCGACATCAACAACTTTGCGTGCGACGACCCGCGCTCGCGGTGGCCTGCGACCACGAGCGCGCTCGGCGCCTTCTTGCGGTCTCCCGAGTCCGCTGGTCTCTCCGTGGCCGTGCGTACCTACGGGCCGGTCGACAGCTTCAATCCGCCTGCGGTATCCACGAATCGGTGTAGCTCGCAGGCGTACGAAACTCCCGACTTCCCACGTCAGGATCTGCCGTCCGAACAGCTCGCGGCGCAAGTCACCAGCATCGTCGTCGACACGTCCAATCCCGACGCCACGCAAACGCAAACCGCCGCAGCCATCACCGGCGGCGCCGTATACTCGCGTGCTCGCGAAGCGGAGCTGGCCGGCACCAAGCGCGTCGCCATTCTGCTCATCACCGACGGCAACCCAGCCGGGTGCGGCGGAGATCCGCGCAACGGAACCTACGAAGATCAGCTGCAAGCCGTCGAAGCCGCGAAGCAAGCCTACGAGCAGGGCACCGAAGTCTACGTGCTCAACATCGGCGGGACCGCCGAGGTGTTGAACGGCATTGCCGCGGCAGGCGGCACCACCGCGGCGATCAACATCAACGGTACGGACTCGACTGCGATCGGCAACGCGCTGGACGAGATTCGCGGCAAGGCGCTCAGCTGCGACATCGAGGTCCCCATCCCAGACGTCGGCAAAGCCGATCCCGCGAAGCTGAACATTACCTGGACGCCAGTCACGGGCCAGGAGCCGCAGCTGATCTTGCAGAGCCCGGATTGCTCGGATCCGAAAGGCTGGCGCTACGACAACCCCGCCGACCCAAAGAGCATCCGCCTCTGCAGCGCCATCTGCGACGAAGTGCTGGCAACGCAAACCGGCACGATCGACGTCGTAGTCGGCTGCCAAACCCGCAACGCACCGGTGAACTGAGCCCCGACCCAGCCCCGACGCAGCCGCGCGCGAGGCCGCGCTACTCGGCGCCGTGGGCTTCTGTAGTCTGCACGCTCTTCACGGCCAGCTCCTGCAGCACGCGCGCGGCGTCTTCGCTGGCGTGATCGCTGTGGCACACGGCCTTGGCTTCGCCCTGCTTCACGGCGCGCTTGAGCGAGCTCGCCTCGACCAGATCGCGCTGCTGCAGCACGCGCTGCTGATCTTCGCTGAGGGGCAGCGTCTTTTTTGCGTGGCCGCGCTCGAAGCCTTCGGCCTTGCCGCTCTCGAACTCCATGATCTCCTTGCTGATGCGCACGCTGCACCAGTCGTGGCCGCACATGCCGCAGAAGTCCGTGTCCACGCTCAGGTCTTCGTCGTGCAGCGCGCGGGCGTACTCGCCGTCGAAGGCGAGCTCGAAGTGCTTGTTCCAGTTGAGCGCGGCGCGCGCTTTGGTGAGCTCGTCGTCCCAGGCGCGGGCGCCGGGAATGCCCAGCGCCACGTCGGCGGCGTGCGCGGCGATTTTGTAGACGACGCACCCCTGCTTCACGTCGTCTAGCTTGGGCAGGCCCACGTGCTCTTTTGGCGTGACGTAGCAGAGCATGCTGGCGCCGTGGTACGCGGCCGACGTGGCGCCGATGCCGCTGGTGATGTGGTCGTAGCCGGGAAACACGTCGGTGACGAGCGGGCCCAGCACGTAGAACGGCGCGCCGTGGCAGAGCCGTCGCTGCAGCTTCATGTTGAACTCGATCTGGTCGAACGGCACGTGACCGGGGCCCTCGACCATCACCTGGCAACCACGCCGCCACGCCCGTTCGGTGAGCTCCGCCAACGTTTCGAGCTCGCAGAACTGCGCGCGATCCGAAGCGTCGGCGAGGCCGCCGGGACGCAGCCCGTCGCCCAGCGAGAACGACACGTCGTACTCGCGCATCAAGTCGCAGACTTGCTCGAAGTGCTCGTAAAACGGGTTTTCCTGATCCTTGTGAATCATCCACTTGGCCAGCAGCGAGCCGCCCCGGCTGACGATGCCGATAAGGCGCTCGCGCACGTACTTCAGGTGGCCACGCAGCACGCCGGCGTGGATGGTGAAGTAGTCGACACCCTGCTCGGCCTGGTGGCGCAGGGTGTCCATGATGACTTGCAGATCGAGCTGCTCGATCTTGCGGCCGATGATCATCGAGTAGATAGGCACCGTGCCGATCGGGATCGTGGCCGCATCGAGAATGGCCTGACGGCATGCATCCAGATCGCCGCCGGTGCTGAGATCCATCACCGTGTCGGCGCCCCAGCGCACCGACCAATCGAGCTTCGCGACTTCTTCGTGGGTCCCCGAGCTGACCGGCGACGCACCGAGGTTGGCGTTGATCTTGGTCTTGGAGCCGCGGCCGATCACCATCGGGTCGAGCTTTTTTGCCAGGTGCAGGCGATTGGCCGGCAGGATCATCCGGCCCGCAGCGATCTCGTCGCGCACTTGCTCGCCGGTGAGGTGCCCTTCGCGCTCGGCGGCGCGGGCCATCTGCGGCGTGACGAGGCCGAGACGCGCAGACTCGAGCTGGGTGACCGGCACGAACCCGGCGGGCGCGACGGCGAAGCCAGTGCTCGCGTCGCGCGTCCAGCCGTCGGGCAAGAAATCCCATGCGGTTTTCTCGCTGGGTTGCGGCATGCCGGGCGTGTCCGGCGAGGCGAACGCGCGGGGACCGCCGAGGTTCGGCGCGAGCGCGAACGAGCCGGGGTTGGTGCCGTCGTTGCCGGGATTCTGAGCGCCACGGAGCGGGAGTTCGAACGAGCGAGACATGGCCCTCTGGTTACTCCGCTCGGCCCAGCCTGGCCAGGGCTCAGATACGTTGCAGCCGGCTCGGCCAATGTTCGCATCGCAGCGCTTCGCTCGCGAATGCTCAGAGAGTGTGAGCCAGAGCGCTCACCCTCTCTTTTCTTGCTCTGAAGCCGGCTTCGCCGGCGTTCGCATCGCAGCGCTTCGCTCGCGAATGCTCACTCGTAGCGAATGCCCACCACGGTGACCTCGACCGGGCCGGATGGGCGGTGGACGATGGCGTCGTCGCCCTTGCGCTTGCCGAGCAGCGCCCGGGCCAGCGGCGACGCCACGCTGATGAATCCGCGCGCCGAGTCGCTTTCGTCGGGCCCGACGATGCGCCAGCTCTGCACTACGCCGTCTTCGTCCTCGATGCTCGCCCATGCGCCGAAGAAGATCCGGTCGAGTACGGCCGGTGGCCCCTCGACCACCGTGAGCGCTTCGAGCCGCTTCGACAGGAAGCGAATGCGCGCATCGATCTCGCGCAGGCGCTTCTTGCCATAGATGTATTCTGCATTCTCCGAGCGATCGCCCATGGCGGCGGCCACCTGGACCTCGTGGGTGACCTTCGGGCGCTCGCCGTGCCACAGCGCGTCGAGCTCGGCGCGCAGGCGCTCGTAGCCTTCGCGGGTGATGTATGCCGAGCCGGTCGGCAGCGGCGCCGGGACGATCTCCGCTTCCTCGCCGGCTGCGTCTTCCTTGGTGAATGCCTTCGACATCGCGCGGCAATGTACCAGACGGAGCGCGCTTGCACCGGGCCGCTGCGTGCGGCAGGTTCGGCGCATGTCCGAGTCGCTGACGCTGTCGCCCACCGCCGATCCCCGGGTTTTCGTCGATGCCCAGGGTGCCACGTACACGCCACCGGACGGCTGGGTCTGTCTGCCGCCCGGCGACGCGACCCTCACGCGGCGCGTGAAGCTCGCGGGCGCGTCGTGGGCCGTGGCCGACAAGCGCGGGCGCAAGATCTTCTCGAAGGGGTTGTGGGCGCCGGCCTCCACCGTCGACGCGATCCGCCGCGCCATCGCGGCCGAACGCGAATCGCCGGAGTACGCCAGAAAGCGCGTCGCCGACGTCGCCCGCCGCGAGCGCACGCAGGCGGAGTACGAGATCACGTTCGAGCGCGAGGTGCTCGCCTTCCTGCACTTCTCGGCACGCTGGCAGGCGCTGGCCGCGCGCGTCGCCGCCCGCGTGGCCAAGCACGCCACCCCGGTGGGCAGCGGCACGGTGGCGCGCACCAAGCGCATCACGGTGGACCGCCGTGCCGAAGCGGCCGTGATCGCCTGGATGCGCCACCAGACCACCCAGTA
>JAYUXI010000170.1:0-1839 GCA_043753085.1 Myxococcales bacterium
ATGGCCCGCGAAGAAGGCATCCTCTGCGGCATCTCGTGCGGCGCGGCCACCGTGGCGGCGCTGCGCTTGGCGAACGAGCAGGCGTTCGCGGGCAAGACCATCGTGGTGGTGCTGCCGGACTCGGGCGAGCGCTACCTCTCGAGCGCGCTGTTCGAAGGACTCTTCGACGAAGTGGTGGCCGCGAAGGCCGAAGCGTGACCCTGCCGACGTAGAACGATGGGGCTGCGCAGCGGCCCCTGCTACGTTCGACCCGCCATGACGGACGAGAACCACACCTCTGGGCCCACCCTCGTGGCCGCCGAAGTCGCGCAGGCGCTTGCCGGCAGCTACGCGTCCGATCCGCGGGGACACCGCATCGGGCGCCACTTCTGGCCCTCGCGCGAGCGCATTTTCGAAGCGCTCCAGCTCGTCGTCACCGTGCTTTACCCGGGCTACTACGGACGCCACGACCTCACCACCAGCAACGTGCAAGAACACGTGCAGGGTACACTGGAGCGGCTGCGGGCCATTCTGCTGGTCCAGGTCGAACAGTGCCTGTGTCACGCCGAAGAGCTGCACGAAGACGCGCCGGAGGCCCGCTGCCGGCTTGGCGCTGCCCACCTCACGGATCGGTTTCTCGGCCGACTTCCAGAGATTCGCCGGCAGCTGCTCGAGGATCTGCAGGCCGCTTACGACGGCGATCCCGCCGCCCGCCACCTGGACGAAATCGTGCTCGCTTACCCCGGCTTTCTCGCCGTCACCGTGTACCGCTTGGCGCACGAGCTGCACGCGCTCGGCGTTCCACTCATGCCGCGCATCCTCTCCGAGTGGGCGCACGCCCGGACCGGCGCCGACATCCATCCCGCCGCCGAGATTGGCGAGCGCTTCTTCATCGATCATGCCACCGGCGCGGTGATCGGCGAGACCACGCGGATCGGCGACCGCGTCAAGCTGTACCAAGGCGTGACGCTGGGCGCGCTTTCGATCGCGCAAGGTGTGGACGGCGCCGTGATCCGCGGAACCAAGCGTCACCCCACGGTCGAGAACGACGTCACGGTCTACGCGAATGCGACCGTGCTCGGTGGCCATACCGTGCTCGGTACCGGCAGCGTCATCGGCGGCTCGGTGTTCGTCACCAAGAGCATACCCGCCGGTGCTCGGGTCGCCCTGAACGTACCCGAGCCACGCGTGCGCTCGGTGCCGCCGCCGGCCGAAAGCGCCACCTTCCTCGACTTCGAGATCTGATTGCGCGCGTGGTGGCGGGCGAGTACTTCGTGCCACACATGTCTTCCAGCTCTGCGCTGCCTCGGGCAGCGACCGTGGTTCCAACCGTAGATCTTGCCGACATCGACAGCGGCGACGCCACCCGTCGCGAACGTGCCACCGCAGCCTTGCGTGAGGCGTTCGGCATCTACGGCCTCGCCTACGTGAAGGGGCACTCGGTCGACCCGCAGGCCCTGTTGCGTTTCTATGATTCGTTTCGCTCGTTCGTCGATCGGCCGGTCGCCGAGAAACAGGCGCTGGCACGCCCGGATCTGTGGTTCCAGCGCGGCTGGACCCCGCCGAACACGGAGATCGCCGTCGCCAGTGGCGGCCAGCCCGACTTCAAAGAGTGTTTCTTCGTCGCTCCGTACGAAGCCGAAGTCGAGTTGCAGCTCCAGTATCCCGAGCTGTATCCGCCGAACGTGTTGCCCGACGATCCCGAGTTCGCCGAGGGCGCCATCCAGCTCGGCCGCGCCCTGCACGAGGCCGGCGAAAAGTTGCTCGAGGGCTGCGCCGACGCGCTCGACGTGCCGAAGCACACCTTCCTCGACGCGGTGAACGGCGGCGCGCACGTGTTCCGCGTGCTCAACTACCTGC
>JAYUXI010000171.1:0-4723 GCA_043753085.1 Myxococcales bacterium
GATGCGCCTGCACGGTGCGACGCGCCACCAGGGCGGCGAGCGCTCCGTGCACCAGTGCCACCACGAGGCCCATGCGCAGCGCGAGGGTTCCGAGCGGCACCCACGAGGCTGTGGCGAGCAGCAAGGCGCGCACCCGCAGCCACGGCATGCCAGCCGATCCCGCTGCCCAGCCTTCGAGCACCTCGCCGAAGTCGGCGGCGGTCGGCTCGGCCAGGGCCACGCTGGCCGCACCCAGCAGGGCCGCCGCCAGGGGGACCCACAAGGGCACGCGTGGGGACCGGTCTTCTCGGGGCACGGCCCGTCGTACCACCAAGCCAGAGCCCCGTGGTAGGGTCCGCCGCGTGGCACGATTCATCGACGAACTGAAACGAACTCATCACGCCGCCGAGCTCCGGGCCGCCGACGCCGACAAGGAGGTGGTCCTGTTCGGCTGGGTGCAGAGCTATCGCGATCACGGCGGGTGCGTCTTCATCGACCTGCGCGACCGCGAGGGCATCACCCAGATCGTGTTCGATCCGGATCTGGCCGGCCACGGCGACTCTCCGCGCATCGCCTACGAGCTGGCGCAGTCACTTCGCAACGAGTGGGTCGTCGCCGTGCGCGGCATCGTCGTCTCGCGCGGGGGCAACGTAAACTCGAAGATCGCCACCGGCGAGGTCGAAGTCCGCGGCGTCGAGCTCGGCGTGTTCAACAAGTCCGAAACGCCGCCCTTCGAGATCACCGCGGAAAGCGAAACGGGCGAAGAAAAGCGCCTGCAACACCGCTACCTCGATCTGCGCCGCGCCCCGCTGCAAAAGTCGCTGCGCGTGCGCCACCGCATCAACCAGACGGTGCGCCGTTACTTCGACGACGCGGGCTTCCTCGAGCTCGAGACGCCCTTCATGGTGAAGTACACGCCGGGCGGCGCCCGCAACTTCCTGGTGCCGTCACGGCTCAACCCCGGGAAGTTCTTCGCCCTCGCCGAGAGCCCGCAGCTTTTCAAGCAGCTCTACATGGTGGCCGGCTTCGACCGCTACTTCCAGATCGTGCGCTGCTTTCGCGACGAAGATCTGCGCGTCGACCGCCAGCCGGAGTTCACCCAGATCGACGTCGAGATGTCCTTCGTGAACCAGGACGACATCTTCCGCACCATCGAGGGCCTGGTCTTCAAGATCTGGAACGACACCATCGGCATCGACCTGCGCAAGCAGTACCCGGACGGACGTTTCCCGCAGATGCCGTTCTACGAGTCGATGGAGAAGTACGGCAACGACAAGCCAGATCTGCGCTTTTCGCTGCCCCACGTGGACGTCACCGGAATCATCGTGGATCACTCGGGCGCAGGCGTGCCGTTCTTCGCCGACCTCGCCAAGAAGTTCCAGGACGGCACGTACCGTCGCGATCTTCCCACCGAGATCGTGAAGGCGCTGCGGATCCCGGCCGAGTACGCCGCCAAGCTGTCACGCGCGGAGATCGACAAGCTCGAGGAGTTCGTCAAGGGCATGGGCGCCAAGGGCCTGGCCCGCGCCAAGGTCGACGCCACGGGCGCATGGGTGCAGTCGCCGCTGTCGAAGACCATCACCGACGAAGCCCGCCTCGCACTCAACGCAGCCACCGGCGCGGTCGACGGCGACTTGCTGTTTTTCCAGTTCGGCAAGGAGTCCGTCGTGCAGACGGTCATGGCCAACCTTCGCGTGCATCTTGCAAAGAAGTTCGGCTTGATCCCCGTTACCGGACACGGCGGCAAATTCGAGTTCCTGTGGGTCGTGAATCCACCGCTGTTCGAGTACGACGACGAGTCCAGGACCTGGGCCGCCGCACACCACGCCTTCACGCGCCCGCACGACGAATCGCTGGCGGCGCTCGAGACCGATCCCGGCAAGGTGCTCTGCTACCGGTACGATCTGGTGCTCAATGGCTTCGAGATCGGCGGCGGTAGCATTCGTCTGCACGATCCCTTGGTGCAGGCCAAGGTGTTCGCGGCCCTCGGCATCGGCAAGGACGAAGCGCAGGAAAAGTTCGGCTTCCTGCTCGATGCCCTGAAGTTCGGCGCGCCGCCCCACGGCGGCATCGCCATCGGCATGGACCGCCTGGCCATGCTGCTCAGCGGCGCGGAAAGCTTGCGCGACGTCATCGCCTTCCCGAAGACCCAGCGCGGCACCGATCTGATGACCGACGCCCCCAACCGCGTCAGCGATCAGCAGCTCGCCGAGCTCAAGGTGGCGTCGCTGGTCAAAGACGAAAAAACGCCGTGAAACCTGGGCGGCGCGCTGCCCGGGCGCTTGGCATCGCGGCGGCCCTCTGCGCCGTGCACGTGGCGTGCAGCGGCCAGGGCTCGCACGTGGTGCAGGGACGGCGCTATTCCGAGGCTCGCAATTGCATGGAGTCGGTGACTGCCATCGACGTCGTGGAGGGACCGGAAACGGGTCAGACGTGCGAGCCAACTTGTCTTTCGGGCAGCTCTCCTCTGGTCGCCGAAGGCGGTGTGGCAGTCTACGTGAGCACGCAGTGTCCGCCCCTGCCGCCCTCTTTCGATGTCACGCAGGGCACGCCCGCGTGCGTGCTGGCTCTCGCAGCCTTCGCGCGGGAGGACCTATGCACGAGCGCGGGCTCCACGAACCCTCTGCTCGACGCAGGGCCCGACGCCTGACCCCAGTCCGGCCTGCGCGCACGTTGCTCGAGCGGCGCGGCAGTCGATGCAGATCTGCTGCGCGCAGAGGGCTTCGGTGCCCAGGCGGCAGCTCTTGCCGGAGCCCGAACACTCAGCGTCGGAGCAGTGCGCGCAGCACGGCCAGCGGGTCGAAACCCAGCGTGGCCGACACGTCTTTGTCGCTCAGGACCTTGCCGACTTGCTTGCGCGCAAGGCGCATCGCTACGTCCAGGAGGCCGAAGCGATCGATGCGCTCGGTGACGATGCGCAGGTTGTCGAACGCAAGCCGCGCGCCGTCGAAGCCGAGCGCGAGACCTACGGCGGTGGGAATCGGGGAGAGCACGAGATCACGGACCACGGCGGCGCGGCTCCAGGCGCCTGGCTCCGGGTCGACCTGTAGCTTACGGAAGGTGTCCACGTCCGAAAAGCAGCCGAACGAAAGTGGCCCGTACATTTCTGCGCAGACGCGTGAAAGATGCACGTAATCGCGCCGGAAATCGCCGGAGAGAAGCCCCACGGCTTGTTTCAGATCTTCGGGGCCGGCGATCACGTCGAACTCGGCGCCTCGGCGCCTCAGGCAAAGCGCCGTCCACAGAGCGCCGTCTTCGAAGAGCGCGAGAAGGATGACGTGACCGTCCGCGCAGAGCGCATTCAGCGCGCGCAGGATCATGCCCTCGGTCGGTACCGGTACGCCTGCCAGACGCCGCGGCCAGAGCCGCACCCCACCGCCTTGCATCACTTCGCGGAAGGAGGCCGCGAGCTTGAGCGACTGCGACAGCAAGTCGTCCTCGCGAGACAGCCGCGCACCGAAGTCGTCCATGACGTCTTCGAGGGCGCCCATCTCGATCGAGACGCCAAAGCTGGCCCGGTGCCGCGTGGTGAGGTCGGCGAGGTCCACCGGGAAGGGCTCGTTTGGCTCGATGCGACCCCGCTTGGTGTGCAGAATCTTGCGGATGCGCGTGCCGTCGTGCACGACGAAGAGGCCACCGCGCGGGCGATCCGCCTCGCGCTCCGGCTCGGCGCGCGGCTTCCACAGAGACAGGAAGCGGCCCCATGATTCCATGGTCCATCCCTCGAAGCGGATGTCTGTGGTCAGCACGGCGAGGAGTCTAGACCGGCGCGCGCGGTCTGGGGACGAATCGTTCCATGCTTTCCTGCCTGCGCTGCCTCGTGCTCGTGCTCCTGCTCCTGCGGGCGATGGCCTGCAAGCCGTCGACCGGCGACCCCGCCATCATTCGACCGAGGTCGACCGAGAAAAAAATGCATGATGCACGTGGATTCGAGCGGTACGGAGTACGCTGCAGCGCATGCCGAAGTCTAGCCATGCCGCCCGGATGCGCACCGCGGGCGGCGCGCTCGCAATCACCTTCGCCTGTGGCGCCGCTGCAGCTTGCAGCGCCGGCTCGGCGGAGCCTGGCGATCCAGGCGCGAGCGGTACCAGCGCCAGCAGCGGCGGCGCCAAGGGCAACACGAGCAGCGGCGCGGCTCCGTCTTCCAGCGGTTCGAACGGGGGCGGCGCGGCAGACGCGAGCGTGGTTCCGGGCTCGGACGCCAGCTTCGTCGTCGACTCCGGTACCCCGCAGCCTTTGCCGAGCGGTCCGCGGTGCGTCGTGTACTTGCACGGCCGTGGCGGCGGCGGTGGCCCTACCTCCGAAGCCGACGGATTGCTCACCATCCGGCCCGAGGGCAATCAACCCTACGACGGCGGCCGGGTGTGGATCTACTTCCCAGACTCCGAGTACGAAGCCATGATCGGCTCGATCCGCGCGGCGATTCCCGCCACCTGCGGCCAGATCATCCTGCGCGGGTTTTCCAACGGCGGCGCGGCGGCTTCGAAGATCCTGTGCCGTGGCGAGACCTTCGACGGCCGGCTCGTCGGGATGATCTCGGACGATCCCGTCATGGACGACGGCACCCGCAACTGTGCGCCCGGCGCCGGGATTCCGTCGCTCGTCTACGAAACCGGCGCGCTGCCGCCGGGCGAATACCAGTGCAGCAGCAACGGTTTCACGTGCGAAGGCGGCGTCGTGGTGACGGCCGCGACCTACGTTGGCCGAATGGGCCTGCTCGCGTCCTTGCGGGAAAGCTCGGAGA
>JAYUXI010000172.1:0-11338 GCA_043753085.1 Myxococcales bacterium
ATCGTCGCGAAAGCTGTACACTACAAGATCACCAGCCAACGGGTGGTCATCGAGCACGGCCTTTTCTCGAAGCGCATGGAGCAAATCGACCTGTACCGAGTCGTCGACTACGTGGTCGAACGCCCGTTCGGTCAGCGCCTGGTGGGCACCGGCAACCTGATCCTCGCGGCGATGGACAAGACCACGCCAGAGCTGAAATTGAGCGGTCTACCCACCGACGTGGTGAAGCTCTACGAGAGCCTGCGCCGTGCCACCGAGCAGGAGAAACGCAGACGCGGTGTGCGCGTGATGGACGTCGAGACGCCGTAACGGCGTATAGTTTCGCGGGGGGAATGCATGAGTGACTACGAAGGGTTGTTGACGGAGTGGTTCGGGCCGAAGGTCGGCGACCACGAGAGACCGCCGGGGCACGCGCGCTGGTTCCGTGGCGACGCCGCGTTCGACGAGGAGCTGCGGTCGAAGTTCGGCGACATGCCGGAACGCGCCGAGCGCGGCGAGCTCGACGCCTGGGTAGCCACGGCGCGCGGCGCGTTGGCGCTCGTGATCGTTCTGGATCAGCTGCCCCGCAACCTGTATCGCGGCACCGCACGGAGCTTCGCGTTCGACTCGCGCGCGCGAGACGTGGCCAAGGCAGCGATCGGCCGCGGGTTCGACGCGGCGGTGGATCCCGTCTGGCGCGCCTTTTTCTACTTTCCGTTCGAGCATTCCGAGAACATGGTCGAGCAGGAAATCTCGGTGGACAAGATCCGCGCAGCTGCCGAGGGCGCCAAGGGTCCTGCGCGGGAGTTGCTCGAGGACTACACGGACTACGCCATACGACACCTGCGTATCATCGAGCGGTTCGGGCGCTTTCCCCACCGCAATGCGCTGCTCGGCCGCGAGATGACCCGCGAGGAAACTGCGTTCCTGAAGGAGCCCGGCTCCTCGTTCTGACACGCCACGCGTCGCGCTGCGGGGCTACTGCCGAGTGGTGGCGCGCACGCGGTCGAGGCGCAATCGATGGCGCTCGTCGGTGAGGCGATGGACGGCGAAGCGCACTGCGCCGAACGTTGCGAAGAAGCTCGCTCCGCCGAGCAGCAGCATCAGCGCGATCTGGTACTTGGCGGCTTCGGTGGGATCCATGCCGGCCAGCAGCTGGCCGGTCATGATACCCGGGAGCGTGATCACTCCGGCGGCCGTCATCTGGTTGAGCACGGGAATCAGACCCGCGCGGGTCGAGCGACGGATCAGGGCATGGAACGCCGTCGCGCGATCGGTGCCCAGGGCGAGTCTGGCTTCGATGGTGTCGCGCTCGCGCACGACGGCGTCGAACAGATGGTGCAACGCTACGCTGGCTGCGTTGGTGGCCGTGCCCAGCACGATTCCCGCCAGCGGAATGGCGTGCCGGGCGTCGTACCAGGGGGACGTGTTCACGGCGGTGCCGAGCGCCAGCAACACCACGACAACCGTGCCGAGCGCGGTGGGCACGCCGCCCACCACGTAGTGCCACGGCCCCTGCAGGCGCCGCTCTTGGCGCGAGCCAACCTGCTGGGCCGCGGCCACGAGCATCGTTGCCACGACGAGCGCGGTGAGCCACGGCGCCGCTTGCGCGAACACCCAGCGCAGCAAGAGCCCCACCAGCAGCAGCTGCACGACCATGCGCGCCGCCGCGATCAGCATGGGGCGATGCACGCCCAGCGCGAGCGCCAGGGAGAGCGCTGCCCCGACCAGCATGGCGGCGCCTGCAGCCGCGACCTGGGCGGGGCCGAGCGACGTCATCCGAGTTCCCCCGTGCGCGACATGCGCAGCTGCCGGTCGACCAGACGTGCCAGCTGCGCTTCGTCGTGGGAGACCAGCACGACTCCCGTTCCCTGCGCGGCGCGTTCCCGCAGCAGCGACTCCACAGCGAGCGCACTCGCGCCGTCGAGACCCGACGTCGGTTCGTCGAGCAGCAAAAAGCGTGGATGCTGCACCAATGCGCGCAAGAGGGCGATCCGCTGCCGCTCTCCGGTCGACAGCCGGGCGACCGGAGCGTCCACGAGCGCCGGGTCCAGCGCCAGGCTTGGCAACAGAGCGCGCAAGGCCGGCAGGTCGTCGAAGTGCTCGCCAACCGTATCGGCCCAGAATGCGGCGCCGGCTGCAACGTACGTGATCGCGCGTCGCCAGGCCGGGGCGGACATGTTCTCGCGCAACACGTCTCCGAGGGCAACGCGGCCCGTGCTCGGGTCGAGATCGGCAAGCATGCGCAACAGCACGCTCTTGCCGCTCCCCGAGGGTCCGGCGATGCCCACGATGCTGCCGGAGACGACGTCCAGGTCGAACGGACCCCGCAGCGCCCCCTGCAGGGCGCGGACGCTCAGGGTCACGGCGGCAGGATCGTTCACGCGGGCGTCGTCACTCGGGCGGCGTGGTCCACGAGTCGGGCTCGGGGAATGGCTCTTCGCCCACACCTTCGGTGAACGGCGCGAAGTTGGCTGCCGATTCGAGATGTGCAGCCAGATGCTCGTCGATGGCGCGCTCGATTGCCTGGCGCGTGTGCAGGTGCAGATCCCGGCAGCTGCCCGCGTCGCCCAGCTCGTGCGCGCCCCTGCCGCTCACCGCCAGCATGGCGCGTTCGCCCGCGAAGCTGACCTGCATGGTCATGTCGGCGGCGTTGCCGCGGCCGGAGTCGACCTGAATGGAAAAGCCGGTGCCCCGGATCATGACGTACGAGAGATCGGCGGTGACCTGCAGTGTGGAGGCAAGGTCGCCCAGACGCTGCTCGAGCGCATCGAGACCGGGACCCGGGTGGTCGAAGGTGGCGCGCCACGCCGCCGCGTTCTCGATCAGGACATCGTCTGCGTTGGCAGCTCCGAACAAGCGTGCCACGCTGTCGAACAAGGCAAGCAGATCGATGCCGCGGCCTTCGTCTGCGCGGGTGGCGATCATGGGCAACGGATGTGCGCTCTGGTTCCGTGCATCGTCGCTGGTGAGCGCCATCTCCACCCCCCAATCGTCGGCGAGTCGAACCCAGTGCAACGTAAGCTCGTGCGCGAGCACCATGCCGAGCGCGATGCCGAGGCTGCGGCGTTCGCGCTCGGTGCCGAGGTCGATCTGCCCGGCGTCGAGCGCGCGTTGCAAGACGCGCAGATCTGCCTTGCCGAAGCCAGGAGCGTGATCGGCAACGCGAGCCCAAAGCGCGTCGAAGTCGCGTTGCAGTGCAAGTACCTCCGCTTCGATCAATTCCCGGCGCGCCAGCATGGCCATCCATGTACCAGACGCGTACGGGGAACGGCAGCTCGGCGCAGGTGGCGCCGCGAGAACACCGGGGGCAAAGGCGGTCGGGCTACGCGCTCACGGGTCGCCGTGCGTGTTGTCGATGATCACGTCGATCGCCCTGCCGACGACGCGGCTCACCACGCGGATCGTGCCGTAGACCGAGCCGACCGACGCGTCGTGAACGACGTGCACGAGCCGCACCGGGGCGGCGAGGGGCGGGATCGCCTCGAGCACCCGGAACGTGCGGTCGGTGGTCGCCTTGTGGACTTTTTCCACCGCCGTGGAGCCGTGCTCGACCACGTCGCCGAGTAGGGCGCAGAGACCGTGCAGTCGATGCCTGGTGCTCATGGTGCGCACCATTGTCGCAGGTGCTCGTAGACAGCGGCATCATGGGCGATGTCGACGTGACTTTTTCCGTGCACGATGCGCACGTGGCTTGGCGGCAGCGCGAACGTGGCTGCGTCGATGCTGCCCCCGTCGGTGGCGGATCCGAGGGGAACCACGGCGTCGCCGAACAGCGCCGCGAGCCGCGGGTCGGTGGAGAGCGAGCCGGCGACCAGGTAGTGCTGCATGCTGGCCAGCAGCGGCACGGGATGCATCGGCGAGCGGATCCCGCGATCGCCGGCGCGCAGCGCGGCGTCTCCCAGATCTTTCACGCCGTCGCTGCGCAGATCGGCGACCTCCCCAACCAGGCGCGTGTACGGATCGGGAATCGCGCGCAGCACCCGCGACACGAAACGACCGACGCGCTCCATCGGTGCGCCCTGGTGCGGCGTGCCGACGTACAAAACCCGGCGTACCCGCGGCAACCACGAGCTGGCGCCCGCCAGGCTGGCGACGTGGCAGGCACTGCGCACCAGAAGGCCGCCCATGCTGTAGCCGATCGGCACGATCTCTTGGATGGGCACCGGATACGCTCCCACCAAGCGCTCCAGCAGGGCCGCCAGGGCTCGTCCGTTCTCGGCGACGGTGAGGCCGGAGTTGTAGCGCAGGTAAAACGGCGTGAAGCCTTGGTCCTGGGCCAACATCGAACCGTAGTCACCGCCCCCCGCGAAGGTCCAGACATCCTCTGTGCACATCAGGCCGTGCAGCAAGATCACCAGCCGCGAAGTAGGTGCAGGATGCACGCGCAAGATCGCGTCGCGTTCGAGCGGGAGGTCGCGGCCCGCCGCCCGAAACGTCATCTCGGTGGCGAGGCCGTTGTGGGTGCGGGCCAGGTGATCGCCCACGGCGCCGTTCAGAACGGCCAAGGTAAAGTCGAGCTTTTTACCCACGGCGGCGGCCGGTGGTCGTGGCGCTGGCAAGCAAGGCGCCCTCGTCGTCCAGGTCTTGCGCTGGGTGGACGCCGCTATGCTGCGCACCACGCTGGGCGCGCATCTCGGCACCATCGACGCCGCGAACTCGAGCAGCGCGCACGCGCTGCTCGAGCGCGGACGGGCCAAGGGCAACCTCGTGCTCGGCCATCACCACGTCGAGATCGGTGATCAGGGTGGCGAGGTCGGCGTCGTCTCGGAATCGCGCGTTCTGCGCCACGCGTGCTCGCAGCCATACGATGGCTTGCTCGTGCGTGCGGTGGCTCCGGCGACGAATGGCGTCGTACTTGTCGAGCACGATGACCAGCTTCTCGGCCCGGTCGAAGGCGGTGTTCTCGCCGAACGCGCGGGTGAAACGCTGATCGTCGCCGACGATCGCCTGCGGGTTCACGTCGTCGAGAAGATGGTGGGATGCCGCGGCAGCCACCGCCTCCATCGGCAGGCCGGCCGTTTCGGCCACCGCCAGGGTCCAGCCGCTGTGCAGGTTCCAGAACTGGCGCATGGTCATGCCGGGGTCGAGATCCAGCGCGCGGAAGCGTGCGCTGCGATCCGCCTGATCATCCGGAAAGTACGCTTCGAAGAAGGCTGCGACGGACTGCTGGTCGTCGCTCACGCCCTCGACCGAGAACATCTCTACGATGAGGCGCATGGCGTCGGGAGCTGCGCGCGCGGGGCCGGCCTTGCCGAGATCCGAGAACAGACAACCCAGCACCACGGTGCGCTGCTCGACGGCGCTGAATCGTTTGCCGGGCTTGCTGCGCTCGTAATGGCGAAATACCTCGTGTGCGTGCTCGGCCATGCGCATGGCGTCGGCCACCGTCTCGGAATACTCCGCGAGCAGGCGGGTGCGTTCGATGATGGAGACTTGCGCGCTGGCGAGGTCGAAGCCGACCCGCGCGCAAATTTCCCGAAAACACTCGACTGGATCTGCGCTGCCGGTGGCGTCGACTGGATCTGCGGCGGTCATTGGGCACCATCCTAGCGCGCCGTCCGCTACTCGTCCCATTCCCAGCCGCACTTCGAGAACCGCTGCCTGCACGCGGACATCGTCGCAGGCCAGCTCGCCTTCGGACGGTTCGTGGTCATGCAGATGCAGACGAGAGAGTGCGAAAGGCCGCCGAAGCACGAACGAAGAAGGGGCACCCGAGACTTGTCGGGCACCCCTTGGTGCTAGTTGGCACTAGCTGGTACTAGCGTGTGGCGGAGAGGGCGGGATTCGAACCCGCGGAACCCTTGCAGGTTCACATGATTTCCAATCATGCACCTTCGGCCACTCGGTCACCTCTCCAACGTGGCGACGGCACTTTTTTCACGAAGGCCCCGCCTACGCAAGCTTCGCGGCCTGCGACCCCCCGAAAAGCCCGAGGCGCCCCTTTTCTTGACCCCGGGTCAGGCCCGAAACCCACGCTCCCGGAGCGCAGCCCGCAAGGCCGCCTTCGCGCCGGACTCCACCACCGTGCCGTGCGCGGGCACCAAGCGGTCGAAGTCGAGGGCGAGCACCGCGTCCAGGGAACGCTCGAAGGCCGCCTTGTCCTTCACCATGCGCGCGAACAGGCGGCTCACCCCGAAGCGCCCGTGCGTACCGAACAAGCTCAGGAAGAGCCACGGACCGAAGCCGCGCGGCTGGTCGATGTGGAACGCGAGATCCGTCACCAGCAACGACCCACTCGCGCGGTGCAGGAACACGCTCTCGCGCACGGTCGGCATGCCCTCGAGGGCCACGTGCGCGAGCTCGCCTTCGAACGGCCAGGGTTCCGTGCCAAGCACCGCCCACTCGTGGCCAGGCTGCTTTTTGACCGCACCCTTGGGTCCCCACAGCCGCGCGGAAGGATGCGCCGCGACGGCGGCAGGCCCACCCTCGAGATGCAGCAGGCTTGGCCCCACGATGTCGGTCACGGCGCCCGCATCGCGAAGGTGTTGCGCGGTGAGTGTGGAGGCGGGAGAGAACAGAACGCGTGCACTCTGCAGTTGCATGACGACGGTGCGACACGGCAGCTGCATGAGTGGCATGCGGCGCTCTACCTCGACGAACGTCAGTTCCGACATGACGCAGCCTTACGAGAATCCGGGGTGCGGGGGCAAGATGCCACGTAGCATCGGTGCCCGTCGGGCGGTTCTGGCGGCGGGGCCCACGGCGCGGTAGGCAGTACCCATGAGCGATCGCCGTGCCTTTTCCGTCGCCATCTTCGCGCGTCACGAGGGCCAGGTGTTGTTGATCGAACACCGACGCTTGCAGACGTGGCTGCCGGTGGGCGGCGAGATCGAGGCAGGCGAAACCCCGCTCGAGGCGGCTCGCCGCGAGCTGCGCGAAGAAACCGGGCTCGAAGGAACGTTCGCGCCGCTGCTGGATCTCGACGGCGCCCCGCCCGGTTTGATCGGGTACGAAGAGCACTTGGCGGGCTCGAAGGGGTTGCATCTGAACTTCGCATTCGTGGCAGACGTGCCTTCGCGCGACGTGGTCCCGAACGACGAAATCGTGAGCTTCCGCTGGGTCACGTCGACCGATGGGATCGACTGCCCGCAGAACGTCCGGCAGCTCGTGGACCGCGCGTTGCCGTTCGAAGGCTGCGTCGAGCGCTGGCTCGCCGCATACAACGCGCGGCAGCTCGACGAACTACTTGCGCTCTACACGGAAGACGCCGTGCACGTGTCGCCGGCACTTCGCGAGCGCATGCCGAGCACGGGCGGCGAGATCCGCGGGCAGGCGGCACTGCGCGGCTGGTGGCACGACGCGATGCAGCGCCTACCCGAGCTGCACTACGCGAAGCGCAGCCTCACCGTCGGGGCACACCGCGCAGTGCTCGAATACGTGCGCGAGAACCCGGGTGAGAGCGCTCGGCCGGTGGCCGTCGTGTTCACGCGTGAGGGGGCTCGCCTGCGTTCGTCGCACGTGTTTCACGGCTAGCCATTACAGCCGGGAGCTGCGCGTGCGGATTGCCTCGCGCGCCAGCTCGTCCGCGCGCTCGTTGCCGGCGACGCCGAGGTGCCCCGGTACGTACACGAGTGTCGCCGGGGGATCGCGCCGCGCCAACGTCGCCTTGATGGCCGCGATGAGCTCCTGGTTGGCCTTGGCCTTCCAGCCCTTCGAAATCACCCCGATCGCGTACGTGCTGTCGGTGTGGATCACCAGCCTCGCGTCGTCGGGGACTTGCTCGGCGGCGCGCAAGATGGCGGTGAGCTCGGCCACGTTGTTGGTGCCGATGCCCAGGTACTCGTAGCTCTCGCGGACTGCGGCCCCACCGGGGCTGGTGACCAACATGCCGCTGCCCGCCGGTCCCGGATTTCCCGAGCACGCGCCATCCGTGTAGGCCACGTACGCATCGGCAGGGATCACGGCTTTGTCATGCGCGGTCTTGGCTGCGGCCCTGGTGCCGCCCTTGGCGGCGGGTTTGGCGCCCGGCGCCTTGGCCTCGGCGAACACCGCCTCGGGAAACGCGTCGTCGGGCACGGGATCGCCCGCCTGCACCTCGAGGTTGCGCGCCTGTGCCCGGTACGCGCGCGCGTCGCCGAGCTTGTACCGCACCTCGATGGCGCCTTCGCCGACCGCGCCATTCGCGCCGATTCGCGCGTACACTTTGTTTCCGCGCAACGTCGCCTTCACCCAGGGCATGCCCGTGTGTCTACTCGGCTCGGCCGCGCGGTTCAACGGCGCCCGCGCCGGCATCCTAGAGGCTGACGCGCGCAGCTCGTTCGACTACGTTCGCAGCCATGCAGCGGCCGAAACCCCTGGTGCTCCTCATCCTCGACGGCTTTGGCGAGCGCGAGGGGCGCGAGTACAACGCCGTCCGCCTGGCCAGGACGCCCGCCATGGATCGACTTTTCGCCGAGCACGAACACACGCTGATCGGTGCGAGCGGCCCCGATGTGGGACTACCGCTCGGCCAGATGGGCAACAGCGAGGTTGGCCACCTCGGCTTTGGTGCGGGCCGCATCGTCAAGATGGACATCACCCGCATCGACGATGCCGTGGTCGATGGTACCTTCGCCACCAACGAGGTGCTCGCCTCTGCGATCGCCACGGCCAAGACGCAGGGCGGCGCCGTACACCTCATGGGCCTCCTGTCCGACGGCGGCGTGCACTCCAGCATCGTGCACTTCGTGGCGCTGGCCGCGCTCGTGCAAAAGACGGGAGTACCCGTGTGGATCCACGTCTTCACCGACGGGCGCGACGTCGCGCCGGGCAGCGCGCCTGGCTTCGTCCGCACCATGCAAGCCAGCCTCACCGCGCCGGATGCCAGGATCGCCACCGTGGCCGGGCGCTACTTCGCCATGGACCGTGACAACCGCTGGGATCGCGTCGAGCGCGCGTACGACGTGATCGTGAACGCCAAAGGCAGCCGGTATCGGGACGCCGAGGCAGGCCTCGCCGCGAGCTTCGCGGCGCAAAAATTCGACGAGTTCGTCGAGCCGTTCGTGGTTGGCGACTACGCCGGAGTCGACGCAAAAGACGTAGGCATCCACGTCAACTTCCGCGCGGATCGCGCCCGCGAGCTCACCCACGCCCTCACCCAAGACGACTTTGCCGACTTCGCCCGCCGGAGCGGCGCGCCGCTCCGCGCGTTCGCGTGCCTCACCAACTACGGCTCGAAGCTCGGTAGCCTCCCCGTCGCGTATCCGAAACAAGCCTTGACCCACACCTTGCCCGAGGTGCTTTCGGCGCAGGGGCTCACGCAGTTTCGCTGCGCGGAAACCGAGAAGTACGCGCACGTCACGTATTTTTTCAACGGCGGGCGCGAGCAGCCCTTTCCCGGTGAAGACCGCAAGCTCGTGCCGTCCATCCAGAGCGTGGCCACCTACGATCTCGCACCTGCGATGAGCACCGCCGGTGTTGCCGACGCCGTGGTCGAGGCCATCGCCTCGAACCGCTACGACTTTCTGCTGGTCAACTTTGCCAACCCGGACATGGTCGGCCACACCGGCGATCTGCACGCCGCCATCGCGGCCATCGAATCGGTCGACGCGGGCGTGGGTCGCATCGCCGCCGCCGTGGCCGAAAAGCACGGCATCTTCATCCTCACGGCCGATCACGGCAACTGCGAAACCATGATCGACGAGCACGGCAATCCCCACACGGCGCATACGCTCAACCCGGTGCCGTTTCTTTGTGTGCAACAGACACATAAGCATCCGGTGCGCAGCGGCGGCCGCATCGCGGACGTGGCGCCCACCATCCTCGAGCTGCTCGACCTCGGCATCCCCAGCGAGATGACCGGCCAGAGCCTGCTCACCCGCGGATGAAACGAGGTAGCCAACCTCCGAAGCCGCTCGTTGCGGAAGCGCCGGCCGGCAACGTGGCTGCGGCGCACGGCTACCGCGTGGTCGGTCCCATCGGTGCGGGCGCCACCACCTTGCTCGAAGAAGCGGTGAGCCGCACCGGGCGTCGGGTCGCCATCAAGCGCGGCCGACGGGGCGTCGGGCCGACCGCCAAGTTCCTCCGCAACGAGGCCGAGGTGCTCGGGCGCCTCGCCCACCCCAACGTCGTGCTGTTCATCGAGCCGATCGGGCCCGAGGGCGATCCGTGGCTGGTGCTCGAGCTCCTCGAGGGCAGCTCGCTGCGCGCCCTTCTGGATACGCACGTGCGGCTCGCACCCGATGTCGCAGGGCGCATCGCGTACGATCTCGCCGAGGCGCTCCTGCACCTCGAAGAGCGCGGCGTGGTACACGGCGATCTCGGCCCCGACAACGTTTTCGTGACCCACGGCGGCGTGGTCAAGCTTGTCGATTTCGGCAGCGCGCGCTTGCTGGAAAGCACCACCAGCGGCGCCGCCACGTTTGGCACGCCCATGTATGTTGCACCCGAACGGCTGCTCGGCGAGCCGGGCGATTCCAAAAGTGACCTGTTTTCTCTCGGCGTCGTGCTGTACGAGATGCTCACCGGGCATTCGCCGTGGCGCGACGAGGGCGAAGGCTCCGGACGCGTGGCTCGCAAGCTCGTTCCGCTCGGCGAGCGCCTGCGGGGTTTGCCCGGCCGGCTCGAGGACGTGGTGCACGAGCTCTTGGCGCGCAATCCGGCCGACCGCCCCGCCTCGGCCGCCGTGCTCTCCGATGCCCTCGGTCCGCGGGTGGCGGCGCTGTCGCCGCGCGAGCTCGCGTCGCTGCTCCAGGGCAACGAGCCGGCGCCGTCGGCCAGCATGGGGCTGTTGCGCGATCTGGCCGCTCGCTACGGCGTGGTGTCGGCCGCGTTCGTGGTGATGGCGATGTTGCTCCGCGTGTTCCTTGGCGAGAGCACGGCCCACGCGGAGCGCGAAGGCGTCGTGCACGAAGCTACGGAAACCGCGCGCCTGCGGGTGGTGGCCAAACCCTGGGCCGAGGTCTGGGTCGACGGTCAGCTGGCCGAGACGACGCCGTTCGCCATTCCGCTCGAGCTCACGCCCGGCTCGCACACGCTCACGCTCAAGCACCCCATGGCTCCGGCCGACGAGCGCGAGATCGTGTGCGTGGCCGGACAGGAGCTGGTGATCAAAAAGACGTTCGAACTGCCGCGTCCCGAGCCGAAAGAGAAGCAGGCTGACGACGGGCCCGTGAAGAGACAAAAGCTGCCATGAAGATCCTCGCCCTCGCCCTGGTGCCGTTTTTCCTGGCGCTCGTGATCCCCGAAGACGCCCATGGTTACATCCACGTCGTGCAAAAGGGCGAGTCGCTCGCCGAGGTGGCCGAGATGGCCTACGGCGACGCCAGGAAAGAGACCGTCATCGTCGGGGCCAATGCGCTCGACGCGCACGGCGGAAGCCCGATCGTGCCGGGGCTCCGGCTGGAGATCCCGGCGCCCACCTACGTGCGCTCGCCCG
>JAYUXI010000173.1:0-4708 GCA_043753085.1 Myxococcales bacterium
CATGGCCGATACGCAGAGCACGAGGTGGGCAACCAACGCCGCGACGCCGCCCTGCAGGATCCAGCCGGAGTACTCGAGCGACGCGCCGAAGATGGCCGCCGGCACCGCGAACAAGCCGTGTGGACCGAGCACCGCGGCGGCGAGCAAAGGAATCACCACGGCTGCTCGGCCCAGTGCCTCGCCGCGGGCCAGCTCTGCGCGGAGGAAGTCGGCCGTCCGACCCAATGTGCGTGCATGGTGCACGCGCGCGGCAAAGCGCTTGCCTTGGGCAACGTCGAGCGCCACGCGCAGCGCGAGCCAGGCGACGATGCCGAACATCACGGCGGCGGCGAGACCGAACGCGGGATCTTCGAAGGTGGGCGCGAAGCGCTGCTCGGTCCAGGTGATCCGGCAGAGTGCGGGCCCCAGCACGCAGGCGCCGGCAAGCGCGGCGGGCCCGAAGGCCCAGATTCGCGCCTGCCGCCGTGCGATCAGCGCAGGCAGTTTCGCGGCGCAGACGTCGACGGCCGCGTCGACCCGGCTGGCGGCGAGCGCTTCCTGCTGTGCGCCACGATATCCCATGGCTGGGGAGCCTAGCGCCTTCGCGCGATGGGCGCTCCCGCTGCGGCGACGCCGTCTCTCTCTCCTCGGGCATCCGGCCGGAACTTCACGCGGGCCGCCGTCTTGCCGTGTACGCGTGCCTGATTTTGCTAGGGTCGTCGGCATGAGCTTCAAAATGGTCTCGGTGCTGCTTGCGTGTGGTCTGCTGGGGTTCACGGCGTGCTCGGGCGACGAAAGCGACGGCGCTCCCAGCGACGCGGATGCCGGCGGCTCGTCCTCCAGCAGCAGCGGCGCGAACGGGTCGTCTTCCAGCGGTGGATCGTCTTCGAGCGGTGGCTCGTCATCTTCGTCGAGCAGCAGCAGTGGTGACGCGGGGTCGGACGCGGGTGCCTGCAGCCAGGAAGACCAGGCCGCCCTCGATGCACTCTTCACCAGCACGGCCGTCCAGGCCGCCGACCTCAACGAGAACGGCTGTGCGTCCGACGTCACGCAGGTGCAGATCGCCGAGCAGGTGCAGCAGGCCATCGACGTATGCGAGGGCGCCCGCACGCAGTATGCGAGCGCGGCCTCCAGCGCGCCGATCCGCGAGGCCCTCGCCGGCACCCTGACCGACGGGTTGCTGCGCGGCGAGATCCTGCCCGATGCAATGATCGGCGCCACCATCCACGCCGTGTCGCAGGGCGCGGGTCCGGCGCCGTTCAGGCTCACCTTCGCGGCCGGCGGCGTGGTCACCTCGCGCGAGTGCACCTTCGCCGAAAACGTGGTGTGCAAGGACTACCAGGGCAGCTACGTCCTCACCGAAACCGCCCCGACGGGCACGTACTCGCTGTCGCTCGTGTTCGCGAACGCGCCGCTCACCCCGGACGCCTTCGTGGTCACGCCAGACGCCGACGTGGCCGCGCCGGCCTATCGGTTCGACGTGCCGGGCGAGCCGACCGACACGGCCTATACCTTCGAAGACCGCTGCTCGGCCTGAGCGATCAGCGGGTCTCGAGGAAGGCCACGAGCTCGTCGGCGCCGCCGATGTACGCGCCGTCCACGAAGACCTGCGGGGTAGTGACTTTGGGAGCGACCGCCCGGAGCCGGCGCGGCGTGGAAGGCACCTCGTCGTAGCTCCAGCCCTTGGCCTCCAGGGCTTTCTTGGCGCGGGTGCAGTGCGAGCAGCCGGGCTTGGTGAAAAGCAGGACGTCGTGCGGCATGACCGCCTTCGGATCCAGGTGCTTGAGCATCGTGTCCGCGTCCGACACCTCGTATGGATCTCCCTCGACGTCGGGTTCGATGAACATCTTCTCGACGACGCCGTCGTTCACCAGCATCGAGTAGCGCCAGGAGCGCTTGCCGAAGCCGAGTGAGGTTTTGTCCACCAGCATGCCCATGGCTTCGCTGAACTCGCCGTTGCCGTCGGGCAGAAAGGTGATGGCGTCGGCGCCTTGGCTGTTGGCCCACTCGCTCATCACGAAGGCATCGTTGACCGACAGGCACACGATCGAGTCGATGCCGTGCGCGCGGAACGCTGACGCCAGCTCGTTGTAGCGGGGTAAATGACTCGAAGAGCAAGTCGGGGTGTAAGCGCCCGGCAGTGCGAACAGCACGACCTTCTTGCCGCCGAAGACTTCCTTGCTGCATACGGGTTGCCATCGACCATCGACGCGCGTGCGGAACGTGACGTCGGGAACTCGCTGACCTTCCAGATTTTTCATGATTCGCCTCTGCCTCGGCAGTAGCACAAGGCTCTGCACCCGGCAGCGCGAACGCGCGGTCAGCGCTGCAACGCGAGCAGGAGCAGCAGCTCGCCGTCGGGCAGGCCGCGCAGGGAGAGCTGCGCGGCAGCTGCCTGCAGGCATCGCTCGAATCCTGGCTCGACCGAGCTCTCGGGCTGCAGCGCGGCGGCTCCGCGGCGGAGGGTGAGGCGCACGTTCCAGGAGCCGTCGGGGGCGTCGGGCTCGCTGCTGGCCTGCACGCTACAGGCGTCGAGCGCCTCGGGACGCTCTTCGATGCGTGCAATCACCACCTTGGCGTCGAGCTTCTTGGCGCCGGTGGACATGCCGGTGACGACATGCAGCCGGCCCGATGCGACGGCCGGTGCAGCCGCAGCGTCGATGGGCTCCGGTGTGGCGGGCGCCGCCGCATCGGGCACCTCGTTGTGTGCGGGCCGCGGCACCGACTGCGGCGCCGTCGACACGCCCACGGCGGGCCCCTGGTGGGTCGCGCACGCGGCCAGCATCATTCCCACGAATGGACGGATCTCCATGCACGCACCCTATCGAGTGTCGGCTCGAAATGCCGCCCGGACAGATCGCGCGCGCTGCGGCGCCTGAGCTTGGCATCGGCGCGGCGGGGCCATGCCCCCGGTGTTTTGCAACCTGCTAGGTCCTTCGCGGATGAACGTCCGAGTCTTCGCCCTCGCGGTGCTTGCGGCCTGCGCCCCCGCCGCCGCCCCCACGAAGAAAGCAGTCACCCTGTCCACGTTCCACGCGTTCGAGCAAACGTCGATCGACGGCAAGCCCGTCCCGCTGGCGGAGTATGCGGGCAAGGTCGTGCTGGTGGTCAACGTCGCCAGCCGCTGCGGCTTCACCAAGCAGTACGAAGGCCTCGAGGCCCTGTACGAGAAGCACAGAGCCAGTGGCTTCGTGATCCTCGGCTTTCCCTGCGACCAGTTCGGCAACCAAGAGCCCGGCACCGCGGAGGAGATCAAGAGCTTCTGCACTCTCAACTACGGCGTCAGCTTTCCAATGTTCCGCAAGATCGAGGTCAACGGCCCCCAGGCCGATGCGCTCTACACCTATCTCCGGCACGAGCAGCCCGGCAGCTTCTCGAAGGACACGCCCGGGGCCGAGATGCTCCACAGCCACCTCGAAAAGGCTCTGCCCGAAGTGCTCGGCACCGACGCCGTGAAATGGAACTTCACCAAGTTCCTGGTCGACCGCCAAGGCAAGGTCGTCCTGCGCTTCGAATCGCCGGAAACGCCCGAGGCAATCGAGCCACGAATCGCGGCGCTGCTCGCGCAGAAGTGAGCGGCGCCCGAAGGCGCTCGGCCTTCGGGCCGTTCGTTGCCCACGCGTCGCCAATTCCTGGAAGGCGTACGAGCGACGTTTGCCGGCGAGTCCAAGCAAACCGATGTGGGTGACTGCACTGTGCAAGGATCGATTTTACCGGCAAACAGCGGTACGGTCCCGGCCCATGGACCTGGATTACGACTCGATGGATGGGCTGGCGATGGCGGAAGCAGTGGCCGCGAAACGCGTCTCGGCCGACGAGCTGCTGACCGAAGCGATCCGGCGTGTCGAGCGCCACCGCGCGTTGAACGTGGTGGTCACCGACATGTTCGACGAAGCGCGCGCCCAGGTGCGCGCCGGGGTCGGGCAGGGGCCTTTCGCGGGCGTGCCTTTCCTGCTGAAAGACCTGGCGGTGTCGTACGCGGGATCTCCGCTTCGCAGCGGCAGCAAGATCTACCGCGACTACACTCCCACCTTCGACAGCGAGCTGGTGACGCGCTGGAAGGCGGCGGGCGTGGTCATGTTCGGGCGCACCAACACGCCCGAGTTCGGCATCCTGCCGACGACCGAGCCAGAGCTGTACGGGCCGGCGCACAATCCGTGGAAGCAGGGCTATTCGACCGGTGGCTCGAGCGGTGGTGCGGCGGCGGCGGTGGCCGCAGGAATCGCGCCGATCGCACATGCGGGTGACGGTGGCGGTTCGATCCGGATCCCGGCATCGTGTTGTGGCGTGTTCGGTTTCAAGCCATCCCGTGGCCTCACGCCGAACGGTCCGAACATGAGCGAGAATCTACACGGATTTGCCATCCAGCACGTGGTCACGCGCTCGGTGCGAGACAGCGCGGTCATGCTCGACGCCACCCATGGCCCAGAGGCGGTGTCGCCGTACCACGGGCCGCCCGTGCCCACGCCGTTCGCGAACGAGATCCAGACCGAGCCGGGGCGGCTGCGCGTGGCGCTGTGGACGGCACCGCTGGTCAACGCGAAGCCGGCCGATCCAGAGGTCGTGGCGGCGGTGCGCGAGACGGCGAAGCTGCTCGAATCGTTGGGCCACGACGTGGTCGAAGCGAAGCCAACCTACGACCGCGATCTGTTCTCGTACTCGTTCTTCCGGCTGTTCTGCTGTGCCGCGGCGGGTGAGGTGCTCAACACGCAACGGATCATCGGCCGCG
>JAYUXI010000174.1:0-4705 GCA_043753085.1 Myxococcales bacterium
GCCGCAGAAGCTGCCAAGCCCGGAGAGCACGCCGCCGCCGGTCACGCCGGTCAGGGCGAAGAGCACGACCCGCACCACGTCTTGCATCTCGCCACGCTCGAGAAGAAGGCCCTGTGGTTCACCCCCGCGTTTTTCTACGGCCGCGCGGTGTTCTATCTCGCCGTGTGGACCGTCCTCGGTCTCATGTTCTTTCGCAGCTCCACCAAGCAGGACAAGGTGAAGGGCTTCGAGATCACCAAGCAGGCCTACGCGCGCTCCCCGGCTTCGCTCGCGCTGTTTGCGCTCACCATCACGTTCGCCATGTTCGACTGGGTCATGGCCCTCGACCCGTCTTGGTTTTCGACCATCTTCGGCATCATCATGTTCTCCACCGGCGTGGTCTCGAGCCTGACCGTCATTTGCCTCATCACGCTGAGCCTGCGCGAGGCGGGCTACGTGAAGGACGTGATCACGGTCGAGCACTACCACGACCTGGGCAAGCTCATCTTCGGCTTCAACGTGTTCTGGGCATACGTCTCGTTCAGCCAGTACATGCTGATCTGGTACGCTTCGCTGCCGGAAGAGACCACGTACTACCATACCCGCTGGGACCACGGCCCCTGGGCCATGATCAGCATCCTGGTGATCCTCGGTCACTTCGTGGTGCCGCTGTTCTTCCTCATGTCCCGGAACGTCAAGCGTGACCTGCCCAAGTTCAAGATCGGTCTCTGGCTGTTTCTGCCCTTCCACTTCATCGAGTGGTACTGGCTGGTGATGCCCAACCTCATGCCCGCGGAGCACACGTTCCACTGGGTCGACTTGACCGCGCTCATGGCCGTCGGCGGCACGTACTTCGCGATCGTGTTCCACAACATGACCCGGCACGCGCTCATCCCCATCGGCGACCCGCGGCTCCTTCGCTCCATTCACTTTCAGAACGCCTGAGACGTAAGAGGAAATAGACGTGGCGTACGACTTAACCCCGACCAAAAACCGCACGATCATCGTGGGCGGTATCCTCGCAGCCCTCACGCTGTTCTCGCTCCACTACGTCTTCGACAGCTACTTCATTGCCGTCACCGAAGGCGTCCAGCACGACAAGCTGGCCAGCCCCGAGCAGCTGATTGCCACGCGCGATGGCGAGCACAAGGCGCTGGCCAGTGGGCCGGTCTCGCTCGACAACGCCATGGCGCAGCTTGGTCGCCAGGGCCGTGTTGGAGCGGGCGGCGGCGTGGACATCTCGCCTACGCAGAGCCAGGACATCGGCGCCCTCACGGGCTGGAACAAGATGCCCCGTGCAGTGCAGCCGTTCGCAGGCACGTCGGGCGGCGCCGCAACCGATGGCGGCGTGCTGGATGCCGGCATGCCGCTCGCGGCCACGCCCGTCCAGGCGGGCGCGACCGCAGATGCCGGTGCGATGCTCTCGACCGGCAGCGACGCTGGCCCTACGTACAACCCACAACGATAACCGCCGACGATCATGCCGCAGACCCACCGTCCCCCGAGCCCCTTCGCAGTCCGCTTCTCGCGGCTCTTGCGGACGCTTGCGTGTGTGGCCGGGCTGGTCATGATTGCGGCGCCGGCAGCCGCCCAGGTCGCCGACATGCCTCCGCAGCTGGCGCGGGTCGGCGTCACCGAGCACCTCGACAAGTCACTGCCTCTCGACACCATTTGGCGCGACTACAAGGCCGCGGATGGCGCCGTAGGCACGCCAGTCACGCTCGGCTCGCTGGTGGGCGGCACGCGTCCGGTCTTGTTCCTGTTCGCGTACCACTCGTGCCCCACGCTGTGCAGCATGGTCCTCAAGGCCACCGGCCGCGCCATCCACGACATGCCATGGACGGTAGGCAAAGACTACGACGTCGTGGTTGCCAGCATCGACCCCGACGACAACCCGGACAACCTGCAGCATCGGCGCGACCTGATGATTGCAGACTACAACCGTCCGGGCGCAGCTGCTGGGTTCCACTTCCTACTGGGCGACAAGCCCACCATCGAGCGCACTTTGGCCGCTGCCGGCGTGCAGGTCGAGTACGACAAGGAGCAAAAGCAGTGGGGCCACCCGGCCGTCATCATGCTGCTCAAGCCCAACGGCGAGCTCGCCCGGTATCTGTACGGTCTCGAATACTCCCCGAACGACGTCCGCGTCGGTCTCCTCGAGGCCTCGAACGGCAAGAGCATTTCCACGGTAGAACAGGTCATTCTGTACTGCTACCAGTTCGACCCGAACGGCGGTCGTTACGTACTGGTGGCCTGGAAGGTCATGCGCATCGGCGGCGGCGGCATCGGGGTGCTACTTGTCGGCACCCTGGCCTTCCTCTGGCTGCGCGAACGCAGGCGCTCGCGCGCCGCCGCCACCCCCAACCAGCTTTCTGAAGTCGCAGCGCGCAACGGAACCGCCGCGACCGAATCCGCGCACTCGCAACCCTAGAAGGACGTCACGGACCATGTTTCTCCAGCCCCTCCTCGACGCCGTAGAGCCCGTAGCCACGACCATGCAGATGCCTGCTTCCATGTCGGAAGGCACGGAGGCGGTCGACTGGCTCTACTATGCAATCTACTGGTTCAGCGTGGTGTTCACGGTGGGCATCACCGCCGCCATGCTTTTCTTCGTGTGGAAGTACCGGCGCCGTCCGGGCGTGAAGGCGGCGCCCACGAAGGACCACACCGGACTCGAGCTGTTCTGGACCATCCTGCCGCTCGGCATCTGCGTAGTGATGTTCCACCTGTCGTACAAGACGTACATCACCAACGCCGTCGCGGCGGAGAACTCGATCGAGATCCGCGTCCGTGGCCAGCGCTGGAGCTGGAGCTTCCAGTACCCGAACGGCGAGTCGGAGCCGTCGATGCTGTACCTGCCGATCGGCAAGCCGGTTCGGCTCATCATGTCCTCGGCCGACGTGCTGCATGACTTCTACGTGCCGTCCTTCCGGCTGAAGAAGGACACCGTGCCCGGCATGTACTCGCAGATTGCCTTCACGCCGAACAAGCTGGGTGACGCGCAGGTGTTCTGCGCCGAGTACTGCGGCGCCGGCGCGGCCGAAGGCTCCGGCGGTCACTACTCGATGCTGGCGATGATCCGGATCGTCACCGCCGACGAGTTCGAAAAGCACATGAAGGAGATCTCCAAGATTCCGGACGGCTTCACCCCGGACAAGTGGGGCGAGCAGCTCTTCGTGAAGAACAACTGCGCCACCTGCCACTCGCGCGACGGAACGGCCGGCACCGGCCCGTCTTTCAAGGGCTTGTGGGGCCGCAACGAAGTACTGACGACCGGCGAGCAAGTCCCGGTCGATGACAACTACATCCGAGAGTCGATCCTGCGCCCTCAAGCCAAAATCGTGAAGGGCTACGAAGGCGGCAACATGCCACCCTTCGTCTTCACCGACGAAAAAATCGAAGCTCTCATTGCCTACCTGAAGACGGTGAAATGAAATGGCGACCGTAGCAACACACCAACCGGGCGGTCACACGGCCGTCGACCCACATGGCTCCTACCTTGCGGAAAAGGGCTTCAAGGCCTGGGCGCTGAGCCTCGACCACAAGCGCATCGGAATCATGTACCTGGCTGCCGTCTGCGTGGCCTTCGCGCTTGGCGGGGTTCTGGCGCTTCTCGTCCGGCTCGAGCTCTTGACGCCGGGTCACACGATCATGGGCGCGTCGCAGTACAACAAGGTCTTCTCGATGCACGGCATCGTGATGGTCTTCTTGTTCATCATCCCGTCGATCCCGGCGGCCATGGGCAACATCTTCCTGCCGATCATGCTCGGTACCAAAGACGTGGCCTTCCCGAAGCTCAATCTGGCTTCTTTCTACATCTATGTGTTCGGCGCCTGCTTCGGGCTGTACGCCCTCGTGCACGGCGGCGTCGACACGGGCTGGACGTTTTACACGCCGTACTCGTCGAAGTTCAGCGAGACGCCAGTCATTCCGATGATTTTCGCGGCGTTCGTGATGGGCTTCTCATCGATTCTCACCGGCGTGAACTTCATCGCGACCGTCCACAAGATGCGCGCCCCCGGCATGAACTGGCGCCGGCTGCCGCTGTTCGTGTGGGCGCTCTACGCCACCAGCATCATCCAGGTCCTGGCCACACCGGTCCTCGCCATCACGCTGTTTCTACTGATCTTCGAGCGCGCCTTTGGCCTCGGGATCTTCGATCCATCGATGGGCGGCGACCCGGTCCTGTTCCAGCACTTCTTCTGGTTCTACTCGCACCCGGCCGTCTACATCATGATCGTCCCGGCGATGGGCGTGGTGTCCGAGCTCATCTGCACCTTCTCGCGCCGCGCGCCCTTTGGGTACATGTTCATCGCGATGAGCTCGCTCGGGCTCGCGCTGCTCGGCTTCCTCGTGTGGGGCCACCATCTCTTCGTCGCGGGCATGAGCGAGTACGCCACCATGGTGTTCTCTGGCCTCACCTTCCTCGTTGGCATCCCGTCGGGCGTGAAGGTTTTCAACTGGGTCACCACGCTGTACAAGGGCTCGATCTCGCTGCAGTCGCCCATGCTTTACGGCCTGGGCTTCATTTTCCTCTTCACGATCGGCGGCCTCACTGGGTTGTTCCTCGCGATGCTCGCGGTCGACGTGCACCTCCACGACACGTACTTCGTCGTGGCGCACTTCCACTACGTCATGGTCGGCGGCACGGTCATTGCCTTCGTGGGTGGCCTGCACTATTGGTGGCCGAAGTTCACCGGGAAGATGTACAACGAGCGCATGGCGC
>JAYUXI010000175.1:0-1828 GCA_043753085.1 Myxococcales bacterium
AACCCGGCGTACTTCGCGAGGGCGTAGCTTTGCAGAGCGGGCGGCGTGGTGAGCCGCGCACATTCGAACAGCGAGTCGCCGGAGCATTCGGTGGTGCAGACCGACGGCAGATCGAGTGAGAGATCGCTTCGCGATCCTGCGGTGGTGACGGTGGTGAGAGTGCTGCCGGTAGCGTGCGCGACGCGCACGCTGGCGTCCGCCGTCAGCAGCAGCGCGCGGGGGTCACGGGGCAGTGCGACCGTAACCTCACCACGCCGCAGCAGCGCGCTCGACGCCGACGCGATGACCAAGCCTTGGCCATCGCTGGCGAGCGCGAGGGGATCGAATGGAGCCGCGACGATGGTTTCGTCCAAGGTGAGCTCGGGCTGCTCGGCGCTGCCGCGCACACTCACGGTACGAACCTGGTTCGTGCCGCGGAGCGCGAGAGCGAGCGCCGCGCCATGCACGACGATGTGGCCGGCGACGGCGGGCAAGGTCAGCGAAGCAACCACTGCGGCGCGCTCGATGTCGATCATGTGCACTGCGGGCGCGTCGTCGTCGGTCACGAACGCGAACAAGCGCGTCCCGGCTCGCGCCAGCGCGAGCGTCGAGGACGACGCGCTGGCAGCCGGCGCGTGCAAGGAGAGCAGGGCCTTTGGCAAAGAAGTCGTTTTTGCGAGCGTCTGCGGCGACGTCTTCTGCGTCCCACCGCGGCGTCCGCAATGCACCACAGCGACGATCACGAGCAACAGCCAGAACACGCGCCGGAGACGAAGCTTCATGGGTGTACGTCGCGTGAGGCGATGCCAGTGTGACGATGCGGACGCGATACGGCGTCGCCGCTGCCAGCCTTGCGCGCAGGCCGCCAAACCGCAATCGAGGACGATCGAGCTTGCCGCGGGCATCGTCCTCGACGGGTCTTTTCAGGGCCGCCGCGTCTCTTCCGGAAGAGTGCGCCGCAAGAGCGCAGCGAGTGCGCGCGCATCGGCGTCGCTGCCGAGGTGGTCCAAAGCGGCCATGACCTTGTGGATGGTGGGCGTGACGAACGACAGGAAGCTGGCGTTGCCCTTGACGCGATCGATGAAGACGAAGCGCCCGGCGTCTTTCAGCTTTCGTTGCACGGTGATGAGGTCGAACTGGAACGACAGCTCGCTGCGCTCTGCGCTGGTCAGGCCGTGCGCCGCGGCGTACTCGGTCTGGCGTGCGTCGATGAACGCGGCATCGAACTCCTGGTAGCTGTCGCCGAGGAGCGCCACCAGATCATAGGCGCGCGGCCCGAGCAGGGCGTCCTGGAAATCGAGCCAGACCAGCTCCGGCGCGGCGCCGCTCGCGGCGCGCACCATCAGGTTGCGGGACTGGTAGTCGCGATGGACGAAGCCTTGCGGCAGCGCCGCGACGCGCTTGGCGAAGCGTTCTGCCAGCTCGGTGAACGTGGCCTGATCGCTGGGCGCGAAGGCGAACCCGCGCGCCTCGACCGCCCACTCGCGAAAATGCTCGATCTCCCAGCGCAACAGGTCTTCGTCGAAGGCGCGCTGCCGAACCACGCAGCTTTCGGGAAGGTCCGCGAGCGCCACTTGCGCGCGCGCCAGGTCGGTGACGGCAATGGTGTAGAGTGCAGCCTTGTCCTCGGGGTGGGCCAGCAAGTAGTTGGCCAGCGTATCGTCGCCGAGGTCCTCGATGAGCAGCCACCCGCTCTCGGTGTCCTCGCCGAGGATGCGCGGCACGTGCACGCCACGGGCTTCGAGCAGATCCCGCACTTCGAGGAAGGGCCAACGGGAGCCCTGCTGGCCCTTGCCGATCTCTTCGGCCTTGGGCCCGTCGGGCACGAACATGGCCACCGCCGAACGGC
>JAYUXI010000176.1:0-1826 GCA_043753085.1 Myxococcales bacterium
GATCCTCGCCGATCTCGACGGCGACGACCTCGACGACGAGCCCATCCCGCTGGTGCGCAAGGCCAGCTCGCCCGACGCAGCGCCCGAGCCGCCGCACCCGTCTTCCCGCGCCGACACGTCCTCCAGCGGTCCGCTCTGGCTCCACACGGAGCCGGTCTCGTCGCCGTTTTCGGTGCGTCATGCACGGACCTTGGCGCCGCCTCCGTCGATGAGTGCGCCGCCTCCGTCGTTTTCCGGCGTGCCCCGCAGCGTGCGCCCGGCACTGCAGCAGCGATCCATCACCCCCACGGCCATCCCCAGCATCGGTCTGCATGCATTCACCCGCATGTCGATGGAGGAGTACACCACGCGCCTCGGCATGCTGCGCACCGCCAAGCACCGCGACGACGTGACCGGCGAGCTTCTCACCCTCGCCCACGCGGTGGCCGAACAAGCCATCGTTTTCGCCGCAAAGGGTGAACGCTACACGGGTTGGTCGGGCAGCCTCTCGCTCGGCAACGTGCGCGGAATCGAGATCTCGGCGCGCGAGCCCACCGTGTTCACGCGCGCCGCGCTCGAGAACGGGTTTCTGGGTCAGCTCGTGCCCATGCCGGCACACCGCACCCTGCTCGAGAAGCTTCACGGCTATTGCGACGGTCCGGTTCCACTGCCAATCGAAGTGGCCGTGTGGCCGGTTCTCGTGGCCAAGCGCCCGGTACTTTTTCTGCTCGCCGCCAAGCTCACCGATCCCCTGATTGCCACCCAGCGATTTTCCGAGATGTGCCACGCCGCGGCGCAGGGCCTGTACCGCCTGCTGCGCGGCGGTCGGTAGGTGCGCTCCTTGCTCGCAGCCCTTGTCCTCGGCGGGTGCGCGGCCGCTGTCCCCTTGCGCCTGGCTGGCCCGACCGCCGCCCGGCCCACCGCACTCGCGTCCGGCGCGCCCACCGAGCTACCGCCAGCAGATGCCGCCCGCGCCGGCGTCAGCGCCGTCGGGCTCGCCACGCTCGATGCCGACGCCGAGCGAATGCACAGCGACGCGCTGGTTCTGCTGAAAGACGGCCACGTGCTCCTGGATCGCTCCTACACGCCGGAAGCGAGCGCGCCCATCGAGCTGATGAGCATCACCAAAAGCATCGCAGCGCTCGGCGTGGCAATGCTGCTGGAGGACGGCGCCCTCTCCGCACTGGACGTTCCGCTCACCCGCTACTTCCCCGAGTGGAAGCAGGGCCAGAAGCAGAAGATCACCTTGGCCCATCTGCTCACCCACACCAGCGGCCTGCAGGACGAAGACGACCCGAGCGAGATCTGGCAGAGCCCCGATTTCGTGCAGCTTGCACTCGCCGCCGAGCTCACCACGGCGCCCGGCACCACGTTCCGCTACAGCAACAAGGCGGCCAACCTGGTCGGCGAGGTCGTGCTGCGAGCGAGCGGAGAACGACTGGACCAGCTTTTGGCGCGGCGCCTGTTCGCGCCCCTGGGAATCGAACGCTACGAGTGGCTGCGAGATCCCGCAGGGCATGCGCTGGTGCAGTCGGGCCTGAAGCTTCGCGCCATGGATCTCGCCCGCATCGGCGAGCTGCTGCGCCTGCGGGGCGGCGGCCTCGTCGCCGCACACTGGCTCGACCAGCTCACCCGGCCCAGCACGAAGCTGAACGGCCAGCACGGCCTGTATTTTTGGATCCCCGACTCCGGCCATGGCTTCGCCGGGCGCGGCTACCTCGGGCAGTGCCTGCTGGTGCTGCCAGACCGAGGCGTCGTTGCGGTACGGCTCCGCCACTGGAGCCCCACGGCCAAAAGCGGGCCGGACGACTTCGCCGACTTCGAACGCAGGGTCGACGCACTGTTCC
>JAYUXI010000177.1:0-1825 GCA_043753085.1 Myxococcales bacterium
CCGAGCGGCAACGCGAGCAACCCCGCGGCGAACAGAAGGCCGACGGCGCGCGCCTCCGGATCGCCGGGCAACGGCACCCAGCGCAGGCGCAGGCACAGCACGTAGGTGGCGAGCGGCGCGAACGCGATCAGCGGCACGGCGGCGAACACGTCGATGCCGGCCGACAACCACGCCCGCCCACGGCCCAGCCAGGGCCCCTGCACCAGCAGCGCCAGCAGCACGCCGAGCACGGTGCCGAGGCCCACCGCCACGAGCGCCAGCGCGGCGGTCGGTCCGAGCGCGCCGAGCGCCCGCGACAAGGCCGAGACGCCGGGTCGACGCAATGATTCCCCGAAGTCGAGCCGTCCCAGCCCCACGAGAAAATGCATGTACTGCACATGCAGCGGTTGGTCGAGGCGCAGCGCGTGCATCACCGCTGCGCGCTCGGCCGGGCTGGCTTGGTCACCGAGCAGCAGCGCGGCGGGATCCGACGGCAGCGCGCGCCCGGCAAGAAAGACCAGAGTGCCCAGGGTGACGACCGTGAGGGCCGTGCTCGTGGTGGCACGCAGCGCGAGGCGCAGCGCGCTCACGGCGCGGCGTCTGCACTCGGACCGTCGGCGCCGGCGTCCGGGTCCGCCGGCTCGGTGGTCGGTCCGACCGAGCTGCAGATCGGCGGCTCGCCAACGTCGTTGCTGCCGCCTTGGCCGAACGATGCCGGTACGATGCAGGCCTTCGGCTCGAAGGCCTCGGTGTCCAGCAGGACGGCCGTCCACGGCTCCTGGGTCACGTCTGCGCAAACGTAGCCGGGCCGGCACTCGCCGTCGTCTTCGCAGGACTTCATGCAAAAGGAGAGCGACTGGCGCGCGGGCTCGCGATCGTCGTAGCTGCAACCGCCGAGCCGCGGCCGAAACAGAAAGCAGGCTGCCTCGCTCGGGCAGCCATCTGCCGTGCAGCCGATCTGCGTGCAGTAGCCACCGAGCTGGGAGTTGTCGCACTGGCGGTTGCTGGTGACGCCGCAGTCCGCGGAGATCGTACACGCATCGCCGATTTGCCGCGAACAGCCGCCGAGCACCGCAAGTAAAGAGAGTGCCAACGCAGCCGCTGTGAGACGCGAGGTGAAGGGAAGCAGCGGGGCCATGGGCGCGGCCGCGGACCGTAAGGGATCTTGTCGTCGGAGGAAAGTCCCACTAGTGAAGAGGCGGACGAACCATGTCGACTTACATCACGGCAGATTGCATCAATTGCGGCGCGTGCGAGCCCGAATGCCCGAACGAAGCCATCAGCGAAGGCGACGAGATCTACGTGATCGACCCGGAGCTGTGCACCGAGTGCGTGGGCTTCCACGACCACGAAGCCTGTCAGGCGGTCTGCCCGGTCGAATGCTGCTTGCCGGATCCCGAGCACGTCGAAGACGAAAACCTGCTGCTCGAGCGCGCCATCCGCCTGCACCCGGACGACGAAGACCTGAAGGCGAAGTCCGGGGCCAACGACTACCCGTCGCGCTTCCGCAAATAATCGTGGCCAGCCGGGCGGCGCTCTGCGTGGGTCTCGCCGCCTGCCTGCAGCTCGGGTGCGGCGGTGGCATGCCGCTCTGGTACGGACCCACCCCCGTCAAACGCGGCGACACGCATTTCGGCGCAGGCGTCTCGTCCACCTTCCTGGTCGGCGGCACGCGCAGCTCCATCCGCAACGCCCAGGCCATCGAAAGCGGCGGCCGTGCGCCGGTCGCCACGCCCACCGGCACCGCCCAAGGCAACGACGCGTTCACGCCGGGGGCGCTGGCGCAGGCCGCTGCCGCGCCCGGGATCGCCCCGGGGGTCACCGCGCGCGTCGGCCTGGGCAGCGA
>JAYUXI010000178.1:0-4694 GCA_043753085.1 Myxococcales bacterium
GGCGACGCGCCGTACTCGATGTACTGTGCAAATTCCTTGATGCCGGCCTTGTCGGGCTCGCGCGTGGCAAACACCAGCGCCACGATGTAGTCCTTCACCTTTTCGTCGAGATACACCTCGCGCACGACGTCGCGCGCGCGGCGAATGTCGTCCAGCGTGGCCACCGGCTCGGCCTTCGGTGTGTCGGCGCGGGTCACCATCCGATCGATGATGCTGCGTTCTTCTTCGCGCGTCGGGTACCCCACCTTCACCAGCATCAGGAAACGATCCACCTGCGCTTCGGGCAGGGGATAGGTGCCCTCTTGCTCGATGGGGTTCTGCGTGGCCAGCACCAGGAACGGATCGGGCAGCTTGAACGTGGTGTCGCCCAGCGTGACCTGGCGCTCCTGCATCGCTTCGAGCAGCGCGCTTTGCACCTTTGCCGGCGCGCGGTTGACCTCGTCGGCCAGCACCAGGTTCGCGAACACCGGGCCCTGCTTGGCGGAGAACTCGGCCTTCTGCGGGTTGTAGATGATGGTGCCGACGAGATCGGCCGGCAACAGATCCGGCGTGAACTGGATGCGCGAGAACTTGGCTTGCACCGCATCGCACAGGGTCTTCACCGTCAGGGTCTTGGCCAGACCGGGAACGCCTTCGAGCAGCACGTGGCCACCCGTGAAGAGACCGATCAGAAGGCGGTCGATCATCTTGGCCTGGCCGACGATCACCTTGCCGACTTCGGCTTGCAGGCTCGCCACGAAGGCACTTTCTCGGGACACGAGCTCGGACAGACCGCGGACGTCCATGGGGATTCCTCGCAGGATAGAACGACGTACGAGGCTGCGGAATCGTTCCCGCGGGCCACGAAATCGCCGGGTTGGTTACGGGGTCTTGGCGGTGTACTTCATCGGCTGCTTCGAGAGCGATACCTGGATGGCGCCGACGATGGACACGATGGCGCCGCCGGCGATGAGCACCCAGCACAGGTCGATGCCGGTGAGCTTCAGTCCGAGGATGCCGGCGAGAATGAGCGGCACGCCACCAAAGATTAGAAAGGTTCCACGCTGTGGCATGGCGCTCCGCTTATTACGTTTCGCGCCTTTTCTCAAGGTCTTGCGGGGGCGGGCAGCAGCGCCAAGCCCAGCCAGCGGCCCTCGGGACTCGGCAGGAAACCGCGCGCCCTCGCGCTGGTGACCACCACCTGATCCTCGTGCCACAGCGGAACGATGGGCAAGCGCTCGCGGAGGATGCGCTCGACCTCGGCGTAGTGTCGCTTGCGCACCGCCGGAGCTTGCTCGGCTTCGCCGGCGTCGAGCGCGTGGTCGAGCTCTGCATCGGCGAAGCGGCCACGGTTCACGCCGGCCGGCGGCTCCAGCCCCGCGTGCAGGAACGTCTTGAGCGAGTTCGGCTCGGTGAGCTCCGGCATCTGCAGGATGGCGAGCTCGAAGTCGCCGCGGCCCAGGCGCGAGAGCAGCGTGCCGAGCTCGAGCGCTTCGACCACCACCGTGAGCCCCACCTTCCCGAGCTCCTGCGCCAGGTACCGCGCTACGAGCAGCCGCAGTCGGTCGGTGGAGGTCGAGAGCACGATGCGCGACGTGGGGCCGTGCGCCGCCACCGCCGCGCGGGCTGCCTCGGGATCGTACTGGAACGCCGGCGCGCTTGCATCGAACGCCCAGTGGATCGGCGCGAGTGCGCCGCGCGCGGCCTTGGCGTGACCACGAAAGAACGTGCTGCAGAACGCCTCGCGATCGATGCCCATCGAGAGCGCTCGGCGGATCCGCACGTCGTCGAGAGCGTCGCCCTTGCCGTGCCGCACCACCAGATAGGTGAGGTTGGCGGCGGCCCTGGTCGACAGCGCGAGCTCCGGGAAACCGGCGAGAGACGGCCAGAGCTCGGGCGAGAGTCCATTGTGCAGCACGTCCGCGTCGCCGGCGAGCAGCCGCATGGCGCGCGCGTTCTCGTCGCGTACGGTGCGAATCGTGAGTGCGTGTACGGGTGCCGGCAACGCGCCGCCGCCTCGAGGAAGCAGGGACAGAACGCCTTCTTCGCGTGGCTCGCCGGCCAGCACGTACGGGCCGAGCCCATCGAGACCGCCGCCTGGCTGGATGGGCCCGCCGGCCTGATCGGCGCGCAGGATCGGCAGCTCGAGATCGGAGAGCAACGTGCCATGGGGCCGCGCCAGCTCGATGCGAACGCGGTCGTCGGCTTCGATGGCCACGTGCCCGATGGCTTCGACCACGCGGCGCTGACGCGAGCCCTCGGCCTGGAACGCGGTGATGGTGGCGACGACGTCGGCCGCGCGCACCGGCTGGCCGTTCGCAAAGGTGACGTCGTGGCGGAGCGTGACCGAGAGCGTGCGTGAATCACGCCACTCATAGCGTTCTGCGACATAGGGGACAGGCGCCAGATCCTCGCCGAGTCGGAACAAGCCGGCGTGCAGCAACCGCGTGACCCGGAACGAGATGGCGTCGCCGGCGGCGCGCGGGTCGAGCACCTCGGGGCTGGTCGACACGACGATCTCGAGCGGCCGCTCCGCAGCCTTCGGCGCGTGCGAGCTGCACGCAGCCAGCGCCAGCAGCAGGATCCGGAGAGCTCGCACGGGCATCGCTCCTACCACGTGGCGGGTAGTCACGCCGGCGTGCTCCGGGTAGAAGCGCGCGTCATGAGGTTTCGCAGGTTCTTCCCGGCCGCGCTGATCGCGCTCGTGCTCTCGTCCGGCATCGCCGCGGAAGACGTGGTGGGCGCGCAGGAGCGTGCGCCGGAAGCTTCGGCGTCGTCTGGAAAAGCGGCCGCGCAAGGTGCGTCGCTGTCGATTTTCGACGCGGCCATCCGCGCCATTGCCAACGACAAGACCTTCAAAGACTCCCTCGTCGGCATCGCCGTGATGGATGTCGACTCGGGCACGCTGCTCGGCGCGTCGAACGAGCATACGCCGCTCAACCCCGCCTCGAACGCCAAGGTGTACACGGCGGCTTGCGCGCTCGCTACGCTGCGCGGCAACCACCGCTACGGCACGAGCATGCACGGCAACGTCAACGGCCAGAACGTCGACAACCTGGTGCTGCGGGGCTCTGGCGATCCGTCGCTCGAGACCGACGACTTCTTGATGCTCGCGCGGGATCTGGCCGCGCGCGGAGTCCGCAAGATCGATGGCGACGTGCTCGTCGATCAGAAGTTCTTCGACGACCAGACCACGCCGCCCGCGTTCGAGCAGCAGCCGAACGAGTGGGCGTCGTTCCGCGCGCCGATCTCGGCGCTCGCCGTGAACGAGAACACCATTACCTTGAGTGCGCGGCCCGGCGCTACCGGCGGTCCGGCCAGCTTCGCCTTCGAGCCACCCGGTTTCGTCGACGTGGAAGGCTCGATCCGTACCGCCGAGAGCGGCGCCGCCACGGTGGGCCTCGTGCTCGAGGGCAACGGGCTGCGGCTCAAAGCCAAGCTCACCGGCGCGGTGTCTTCCGAATCTCCCATCGTCCGATACGCGCGCCGGGTCGAAGATCCTCGCTTGCTCGCTGGCTACGTGATGCGCTGGGCGCTCGAGCAGTTCGGCATCAAGATCACCGGCGAGGTCAAGCTGGGGGACATGCCGGGCGCACCCATGATTGCCCGGCACCAATCCAAGCCGCTCTCCACCTTGCTCTACGAGCTCGGCAAACAGAGCAACAACTTCTACGCCGAGATGGTGTTCCGCACGCTCACGGGTGACGCTCCGGCCACCTCGGCGAATGCGTCGGCGCAGGTCACCAAGTGGCTCGAGAAGAACGATCTGTCCGACGAAGGCATGGCCATCAAGAACGGCTCGGGCTTGTTCGACGCCAACCGCGTCACGGCGTTCAGCATGGTGAAGGTGCTGCGCTACATGTGGCGTGATCCGGGCAACCAGGCCGAGTTCGTCGCGCAGTTTTCGATCGGCGGTGCCGACGGCACGCTGCAGGGGCGCTTCCACAACCTGACCCGGGCGCGCATCGTGCGCGCGAAAACCGGCACGCTCGACAACGCCATCTCGCTGTCTGGCTACGTGCTCGGGCCGCCCGGCCACGGTCCGGCCGCCTTCTCGATCTTGTTCAACAAGGTGGCGGGAAAGGGTACCGGTGCGCGCGCCGCGGCCGACAAGCTCGTGTCGGTGGTGGCCGAGCAGATCTGGCGCACCCACTGACGCCGCAGGCGACTTCAGCCGATTAGCTCGGCCCAGCGCTCCACTGCGCCAGCGCCATCGGCTTCGCCGATCACGTCCTGGTACAGGCGGCGCTTGTCGGCGTGCATCGCCAGTACCTTTTCCTCCACCGTGTCCTCGGTGCAGAGCCGGATCACGGTGACTGGGCGGATCTGGCCGTAGCGGTGCGTGCGGTCGGTGGCTTGATCCTCCACGGCGGGGTTCCACCACGGGTCGAGGTGAATCACGAAGTCCGCGGCGGTGAGGTTCACGCCGATGCCGCCCGCTTTCAAGCTGGCGAGAAGCACGTCGCCGCTACCGCGCTGGAATTCGTCGATGACGGCTGCGCGTGCTGCGGCGGGCATCGTGCCGTCGAGGCGCAGGCAGCGCACGTGCTCGGCCTCGAGCCGCTGCGCGGCGAAGTCGAGTACCTCCAGAAACTGGCTGAATACCAGCGCGCGGTGGCCTTCTTCGCGAAGCTCGCGCACCAGGTGAGCGAGCACGACCAGCTTGCTGCCGTGCGGAGCCGTCGGGCCGCCGACCAATCGCGGATCGATGGCGG
>JAYUXI010000179.1:0-1823 GCA_043753085.1 Myxococcales bacterium
TCTACCCGGCTACGGCAACGGCCGCGAGCTGAGAAACAGACGATGCCCCCGGCATCGCAGTACCGATTGCTTGCCGTCGATCTCGACGGCACCCTTCTCGACCGCGACGGAAAGCCTCACGAGGCCGACCGTCGTGCGCTTTTGGCGCTGGGGAAGGCGGGCTTCGTCGTCTCGATCCTCACGGGCCGGCTCTACACCGGCACCAAGGCATCGGCCGAAGCCATCGGCGTGACCGGCCCGGTGGGGTGCGCGGACGGCAGCCACGTGGTCGACCACCGCACCGGCAAGACCATCATGCACCACACCATCGATGCGGTGCGCACCGGCTATTTTCGTGACGCGCTCGCGGGCCGCTCGTGCAGCGTGTTCGTATTCGGCGACGACGCCATCGTGCTCGACGCGCGCGGCGAGCCGTTTTTGCCGTACATGAAGACCTGGTCCGAAGACGTCGCCATCGTCGAAGACGTGCTGCGCCACGATCTGTTCGAGTCGGGCGGCGCCACCGCCATCGTCGCCCTCGGCGAAGAAGCAGAGATCCTCGCCGTTTGCGAACGGGTGCACGCTGCATGCGATGCATCCGGCGCGGCTCGCATGCAGATCGCAACCTTCTCGCTCACGCGTTTCGGCACGGCCTTCCATGCGCTGCTGGCGCGCTCGGAAACCGCCACCAAAGGCACTGCGCTCGAGTGGCTGGCGCGGCACTACGGCATTCCGCTCGAGCAAACCGTCGTCGTCGGCGACTGGTGGAACGACGTGTCCATGCTCGAGGTCGCGGGCTGCTCGTTCGCCATGGGCCACGCCCCCGACGAGGTGAAGGCAAAGGCCACCCGCGTGCTCGAAGAAACCAGCGCGCAAGGTGGCGGAATCGCGCGCATCGTCCTCGAGCTGTTCGGCGTCCGCGCGTGAGAAGCTCGCTGCGTGAGCTGCCGCTCCACGAGGACGCAGTCGTCCACGAGGTGCGCCTGCTTCCGGAGCTGGCGGAGTGGCTTTCGGCGGTCGGCCTCGAGCCCGGCGTGCGGGTCCGGGTACTGCGTCGCGGCGTCCTCGGTGGGCCCCTGCACGTTCGCACCGGCGACGACGGCGAGTTTGCCGTGGCCCGTTCGGTCGCAGCGTCGATCGTGGTGACGCGCGGTGGCTGAGCCCCTCAAGGTGCTGTTCGTGGGCCGCCCGAACAGCGGCAAGTCGTCGCTGTTCAATGCGCTGACCGGCAAGCAAGCGCACGTCGGCAACTTCCCTGGCATCACCGTCGACCTGCTCGAGTCCGAGATTGCCATCGACGGTGGGCCGCTCGTCACGCTGGTGGACATGCCCGGCATCTACTCGATCAAGAGCGCGATCGATCCCGGCACCGACGAGGGCATCGCCGCGCGCGTGCTGGCAGACACCCCCGCCGATCAGTCGCTGCTGCTGCAGGTACTCGACGTCACGCAGCTGGCGCTGGGCCTGCGTCTCACCAAGGAGCTGCTGGCCCTCGGCCGCCCGCTGCTGGTGGTTGCAACCCAGAAAGATCTGCTCGAGGAAAGCGGCAAGCGCGTCGACGTGAACGCTCTGCAAGACGCGCTCGGCGTACCGCTGGTGGTCGTGTCGGCGCGCGATCCTGGCGCACGCGACGCCGTGCTGGGGGCCATCGCCGCGCACCCGCGCACCCCGAGCCGCGCCGTGAGCTCGGATCTCGGTCGGCTCGCACGCCAGGTGCTGGGCACGTCGGCCCGCTCGCTCCGCACGCGCACCGAGCGTTTGGACCGCGTGCTGCTGCATCCGGTACTGGGCCCGGTGCTGTTTCTCTCGCTCATGACCCTGGCCTTCGCCGCGGTGTTTCTCAT
>JAYUXI010000180.1:0-1819 GCA_043753085.1 Myxococcales bacterium
CGATGCTACCGTGAGCCCGTGACGCAAGGGACCTTCGATCTGTCCACGTCTCGCCTGCGCGGCGCGCCCGTCGCCGAGTTCTTGCTGGTGGGCGGCGCCACGATCTTCATGTTTCCGCTGTCGTGGGCGCTGCGCCACTGGCTCGCGCTGGACGACGCTGAGTTCGCCACGGGCTTTCTGACATTTTACGCGGCCTACTTGATCAACGATCCGCACTTCACGGTCACGTACTTGCTGTTCTACCGAAACGTGCGGCATCGCGCGCTCGGCTCCGAGCTGCCGCTGGCGCAGCGTGCGCGATTCGTCGTGGCGGGGTTTCTCGTGCCGGTGGTGCTGCTGGGCTGGGCCCTGGGTGCAGTCACGTCGCGCAGCGCGGCCTCGCTGGGGTGGATGGTGCAGCTGATGTTCGTGCTCGTCGGCTGGCACTACGTCAAGCAGGGCTTTGGAGTGCTCGCAGTGCTGTCGGCGCGGCGCGGCGTGCGCTTGTCGGTCTGGGAGCGGCACGCGATTCTGTTTCATTGCTACGCCGGGTGGGCCTACGCGTGGGCCAATCCGTCGGCTCCGGCGGGCTGGTTCGAGGAGCGCGGCGTCATCTACGGAGCCGTTGTACATCCGCGCTGGCTCGAAGTCCTCGCGTCGGCAGCGCTTGCCGCAAGCATCGTGGCGGTGCTGGTCGCACTGGTTGCGAAGTGGCGTCGCGAGCGTGTGATGATTCCGCCTGCAGCGCTTTTCGGGCTGCTCGTTTCGGTCTGGGTGTGGTCGATCTACTCGGCGGCCGACCCCCTTGTTCGCTACGTGATCCCAGCGCTGCACTCGCTGCAGTATCTGTATTTTGTCTGGCTGATGCGTCGCAACGAGGCGCTAGAACGCCAAGCGGCATTCGGGCCCTCGGTTCGCTCACGCCTGCTCGTGCTGGCCGCGTCGGCAGTCGCGCTTGGCTGGTTCGTGTTCCACGCTGCGCCCACGGTGATCGACGGCGCGCTGGCGAGGGCCCATCGGGGTCATCCGACGGGCCTCATCGGAGCCACGCCAGTGCTCGCTGCGTTCTACGTGTTCGTGAACATCCATCACTACGTGATGGATACGGTGATCTGGCGCCGCGACGCCCCCGACACCCGCTACTTGCACAACTGAGCAAGCGCCATGATCTCCTCGACGCTTTCGTTGCGGATGACCAGATCGGGCCAGCATTCGTTCTTCAGGGCGAACACGTAGCAAAGCCCTGGCGACGGCGCACGTGAGCGCAGAAGCCCGTCGACGCGGATGCCGAGATTTCGGATCGACGTGCGCCACCGACGCAGCCACGTGCGCTCACCGTGGTCTTGAGCACCGATGCGCGTCGGCTCGGGGAAACATCGCGCGAGTCGCTCGACACCCTCTTCGGTAAGCCGCGCAATGCGGATCCGGCCGTCGCTACCGCAGGCCTCTTGCACGACGAGCCCGAGGCCCACGAGGGCCTTCAGCATGCGACTCACGACGCACGGCGTGACGCAGAGCCGGTGCGCGAGGTCGGTCTGGCTGTAACGAGCCTGCCGGATCAACAGCATCACGTCGATCCGCTGCGGCGTAAGCTTCGCACGGCCCGCAAACATCCGGGCTGCCTTGCCCGCCAACAAACCCAGCCGCCGCAGATTGAGTCGCATCCCGACCCACCAGCAAACCCCATTCCACCTCCCCACCCGTTGCTCGAAGATATCGATGGCAAGCCACAGGACGCAGAAAAGACGCACGTGGTTGGGGCGACAGGGCGATGTGCGAGCGGCCGGGAGTGGCCGTGGACGACCATGGGCGTCCGGGGACGGTCAGGCGCACGTTTCGG
>JAYUXI010000181.1:0-4679 GCA_043753085.1 Myxococcales bacterium
CGCGTCCTATGTTGTCAACCGGCGCCGGGGCGTGCGTGAGCTCGTGATCGCGGACGATGCTTTCGAAGTGCCGAAGAACGTGTGGTCTGCAGCTACCCACCGCGTGGAGCGCGTGCAGGTACAGCGCTTCGCCGCGCAGAGCGCAATGGGCACCAAAACGGTGTCCATCATCACGAGCACTGGCCCCGTGCACGTGAGCAATCGTATGGTGGGTGAAAGTGGCTACCAGGCCCTGCGCGCCTGGCTCCAACACCGGTAACGTTCGCGAGTGCTACACCGGTCTTGTGGACTAGCGGTGGCTCTGGCCTCGTCGCGATCCGTGGACAGTCCGATTACGCTGCCTTGCTGTACTCCACACCCAATTGTTTCTCTATAAACTTCTTCTTAAAATCGACCGCGCTGATGTAGCCGATTGTCGAGTGACGCCGCCGTCGGTCGTAGAAGACCTCGATGAAGTCGAAGATCGCATCTCGTACCTCGGTTCTGGTCACGAAGCGACGCGTGTAGACGAGCTCGGTCTTCAGCGTGGCGAAGAATCTTCCTGCAACGGCGTTGTCCCGGCAATTGCCCTTGCGGCTCACGCTGCAGACGACGCCGAGGTCATGGAGGGCACTCTGGTAGTCGCCGCTGGCGTACAGCGAGCCGCGATCCGAATGGTGCACGAGCCAGGTGTTGGGAACGCGTCGACCGACGGCGTTACGCAGGGCCTGGAGGACGAGCGCCCGGTCGATGTGCTGGCGATGGCGAAGCCGACGACGCGGCGCGAGAACAGGTCCAGGGTCGCCGCGAGGTGTAGCCAGCCCTCGGCGGTCCAGACGTAGGTGATGTCCGTCACCCAGGCGACGTCGGGCACCTCGAACTTCCGGTCGAGAGTGTTCTCGGCGACAGGCAGTGCGTGCTTCGAGTCCGGTGTGGCCTTGAAGCGGCGTTTCCGGCAGCTTTCCAGGCCTAGGGGGCCATGAGACGAGCCACGCGCTTGCGGCCGACTGGGACTCCATCGGCTTCGAGCTCCGAGCGCACACCCGGGCTGCCATACGTATCTCCGCTCGCCTCATGAATCGCTGCAATCCGCACCGAGAGCTGCGTGCCGTCGAAGACGATGCGATCGCTACCGGGCGTCGCGCGCCGCAGCACGAAGCGGCCCTTGGCGAGAGGCGCTTGCAACAGACCGCGAAGCCACCGCGATCCCAGAACAGCGCCTTGATGCGATCGCCGCGCCAGCCCACGAACACGAACACGTGGCCGGCGTACGGATCGAGAGCGAGTGCGCCGCGCACGAGGGCGCAGAGGCCGTCGTGGCCGCGTCGCAGATCCGCAGGCTCGGTTGCAAGATACACGCACGCGTTGCCGATGCTCAGCACGGTGAGCGCAGCGCGGGTCGGCGCCCACAGCGACGCGAACTGCCAGGTGTGGAAGCTCGACGACCACGTTGTGCGGGCTCGAGGCGATCGGGAGCGCCTGCGCCTGCGCCTCGATGGGCAAGAACGAGGTGAGCGCGTGCTTCACCGCCGTTTTCTTTACGCTCTTCTTGTCGGCGGCCGCGCGGCGCTCGTGGCCCAGCCGCCACTTCCACCACAGCAACGTCTGGTGCCGCAGGCCCTCACGCCGCGAGGTTTCCGTCGCCAAACCGCTGCGATCTCCGCCACCTACTCGTCTCGCGTCCTGCGCATGCGAGGACACTGGCTCGTCCCGTCCACTGCCGCAACCATGCCCAGAGGTCCATTCCTGGCCGCTTACGTAGCCGAGCCGGAAGCCAGTGGGATCTGCGGCAAGACTGCGCTCCGGCGCCTCTCCGTCGGGCTCACGAAATCCAGATCCGCGCTTCTCCAGCGCTCCCAAGCTGTACACCGCACGGAAGGTCATGTTCCGGGCGTCGCGCTGAACAGCTGTATAATACACAGTTGCGGCGCGGCCGCTTCATCAGCTGTTCCGGCTGGCGTGAGGTCACTGACCTGTTAGCCTTGGCAGATGAAGCCAACCGTCGCGTTTCAACGTTATGTGCTGTGTATCGGCTTGACGCTTGGCGTCAGTGCAATCGTTGCATGTGCGGGAGCCCACGACAAGTCGGGTGCGGGGGGAGTCAACGACCAGAACGGTGCGGGCGGTGCGGGGGGAGCCACAGGTGCAGGCAGCCAGCCGGGCGGCGCCGCGACGATCGCCTTGCCGATCGAGGTGTTCGGCATCGACGGCACAATTCGGGAGGTCTCGCTCCCGGCGACAGAGGGCAAAGCTTTGGCGAGCCGCGCCACGAAGCTGCTGCTCACCCTCCACAATGTCCGCTACGCCACCAAGGCGAGTGTTCAAGTCAACGACTCGGAATGGATCGCACTCCGCAACGAGACCACTTCCATCGCCGAGCCAGCTCGTTCCTTCGGAGGTATCGGCGGCGGCTTTGCCGTCCTCTCGCTGACGGTCGACGTTCCTGCCGGCGCCCTACGCGACGGCGCAAACACCGTTCGCTTTCGCTTCGACAAGACCAATGGCCTTTCGATGGGATACCGAGTGCTCGGTTTCAACTTCTTGGACACCTCGGCCGCGCCGCTGCTTGCGCCGTCGGTCTTCATGGAAGTCGACCCGGGTGCCTGGTCGGCGCCGGTGAGCGCGGATCCGGCACGCGGACAGAGCCTGTGGAGCAACGCGGCGCTTCGGGAAGGCCCAGGGTCTACCGTCACCCTACGAGCGCGTTGCGGCGACTGTCACGCGCAAGACGGTCGCGACCTGAAGTACTTCGGCTACTCCAGCAACTCGGTGATCGAACGAGCCAAGTTTCACGGTCTGACCGTGGAAGAGGGCGTAGACATCGCGGCGTACATTCACTCGCTCGGGGTTGCCATCGAAGGGCGGCCCTGGAATCCGCCCTTCCAGCCCGGAGTGGGACGAACGGCGGCGGCCCTTTCGTCTTTTTCCGCGGGCGCGGGTTTGGGAGCCGTGAGCAGTGAGGACGCAACGCTCGACGTGCTGTTTCAAGCAGGTTTCGACCGCTCCGCGCTGGCCGATGGGAACGCGCTGCGGCGCATTCAGTTGAGCGACGTCCCGGTGGGGCTGCAACTGCCGGACTGGAATCATTGGCTTCCGGAGATCCATCCCAAGGATTCTGCAGGCGCACAGTTCGACGACAGCGATGCGGCCATGGCATTCGGAGCTTTGGAGGCGCGGCTTGCCGGCATGACGCCTACCGAGATGACGGAGTACAAGCGCAACGTCTACAATTCGCCCTTTCTCTTCCCCGGAGGTGGCGCGCGCAGCGACTTCAACGGGTGGCGCGATATCATGTACGACGTCAGGCGAATGGTCTTGGGCCTCGGTCCCGACGTGAACGACCCACCAAGCTGGAACGATCTGCTCGCGCGCCAGGTTTACTCCACCGCGCTGTGGTCCCAGGTCAAGACCTGGGAGCTCATGAGCAAGTACGGCGTCGAAGACTACGCGCTCGTAGCCTATCCCAAGGGGGAGTCCCGCGCTTGGTTCAGCGAAAGGCACCTTTTCGACACGTCGCCCTTCCTGCTCGGCATTCGAGGCGGACCGGGCGACTGTCCACCCGATTCGGCTCAGTGCGACGATGCGTACACTGGGAGTAGCGTCGGGAACACACGCGTCAACTACGACTACCTCAGCAACAGCTGGTATCACCTCCAGCTCATGCTCAACGGGGGACAGCGAGGCTGTGGCGGCCACCGCTGCACCGACTTCGGCTACGCGTACGGATTTCTCAACCACGTCGTTGCGGTGACTGGAATCTACGAGGGCGGGCGTCGACTTTTGTGGGGCCTCAAAGCCATGGAAGAGCGAGATACCGATCTCGGCCCCACGCTCCACGACGGGTTCAGCTTCGCAACCGCAAATCCGCTTCGAGCTCTCGGCCTCGACGATCCTGCGGCGCACGCGTGGTGGACCAACGCAAGTCATCCCAACCGGCGGACGGCCTTGTCGCTTGCTGCGCAGGTGTGGGTCGAGAAGCTGGGAACGTGGTCCGCGCAGCAGTGGCGTGACGCGAACTACGGCCAGTCCGAGGACGGAGCGAACTTTTTGGACGGCTCACGGGTCGTCGGAGACGGCTCGGTTGAGGATCGATCCCGCAGCCTTGCCGACAATCACTGGTCGAATGCCATGCAGCTACGTGCGGCAGGACTACACCCGGCCATCGTCGGTGCTTTTGCTCGCTTCGGCCTTGCGATGTGGCCCGCGAACGACTGGTCTGCGCACGCGGCCGCAGCGGGCGGGGAGGCGCCACAAAGGCCGTCGTGCACCACCGAGGGCAGCCAAGTGCGGCTCGCTTGGACCCAAACGGCGGGCGCGACGTCATACAATGTGCATCGCGCTGCAAGCCCCGACGGGCCTTGGTTGTCGGTGGCTCTCTTGCGAGGCGGCTCGTCGTATGTCGACGCTCCGGCGGCACCTGGCGCTACGGTATATTACACGGTGTCGGCGAACGACGTATCGTCCGAGTCGGCGATGTCGACAGAGTGTGCCGCCTCGCTGCCCTGACCTTGGGTTGGCGCGTAGGAAGAAGAAGCGAGATTTCGTAGCAAGCGGGGTTTGGTCGACGAACGGGCGAGGGCTCGGCAGTATTCGCTCCAGACCCGAGGAAAGGTCGGAGGAGACGCCAGGATGGTGCAGAGTGCACGAGAAAGGCGCGTTTCGCGGCGCATTTCTGGCTCAGGATGCAACGCTGCCTTCGC
>JAYUXI010000182.1:0-1812 GCA_043753085.1 Myxococcales bacterium
CGTTCGATCCGAAACGCATTGGAGACGGTCGTGACGCCGCCTTGCCCATCGTCGGCACGGCTGGCTCCGGCCGCCGCGACCAGGAAACGGTCGCCACGAAAGTCGAAGGTGCTCGCCGTGGGATGCGGCACGGGCGTGACGACTTCGCCTTCCAGTCGGGACAGCTGCTGGATCCCCGCCGAAGACCCGGTCCTCACGTAGACGTTCGCGCGAAAGTCGGTGACGAGCTCTGGGGTTTGGGCCGCGTCCAAGGCGAGCTGCTTCCAGGACGTGTCCGCTGCGGCGCGGACGTACCAGGAACGGCCAACGACACCTCCGGCGGACGCGTCGTTGGTGCGTGCGTAGACGTTGCGACGGCCGTCTTGCGTGACCACTTCGAGGTCGAGCGCCCGGCTCCCCTCGAGCAAGGTCCACGAAGACGCTCCGGGCTCGCGGACGTACACGCCGTACGTGCTTGCGAACTCACGCCCATCCAGGGCGACGAAGTACTTCGCCGCGGATCCGGGCATCGCCACGCGCTGCCAGTCCTGCGCCGAGTCGTCGACCATGAGGGTTCCGGCGGCGGTCGCAGCGTACGGGTTTCCGTCCGCGTCGATCCCGGCAAAACTGCCGAACTCTCGGAGTACCGGATAACGCTGCCACGTCACGGCGCCGGATCCACACGACAGGAGCAGCGACGCCCCCACTACACACCACTTCATCGCGCACGACCTAGACGCTTTCGCCGCGGTCCGCTGCAACAATGAGCGAGGCACGCCGTCACGTCTCGGATCGCGTGAACCGCGCGAGGTGCCGGCGCGGCAAGACCTCGTCGGTTCGCAACCAGGTAATGCGCAGAGCATGCATGCATGGCGACGGTCGGCGCCTTGATCCAGCTCAAGAAGTGCCGCCACAGGACACACGGGCAGCGCGGCGAGTCACGACGCGCTCGCGGCCGCGTCGTACAGCTTGTTCACCGAGACGGGCGGCGCGATCGGCTCGCACTCTTCCAGTGCCAGGTACTCTTCGCGTGAGTGGCGGATGCGATGTGCGGGAACCGCCATGATGGGGACTCACCCGTCTTTCCAGGTCACATTATCGCTTGCAGAATCCACATCACTCGCGTCGAAAGCTTCGCGGAGCGCGCCGGTTTGCGCTTCAATTGAGCCGCTCTTTGAAGAGGGCGAAAACAGCTGCCGGCTCGCAACATCGGATTGCGCGTGGCACAACCCGACGGAACGCTCGGTGCTTTCTCGACAGGGTTCGGCACCCAAGTCTCGCTCTTGCGGGCAAGGCGACAAGCCAGAAGGTGGCTAGGACCGTGCCGCGTCGGAGCGACACTGAACCGCGCGACTTGCCGGCGCGCCATGTGGCCGATACCGTCGGCCACATGGCAGACGACGCGAATGGTCTCAGCGACACGGCCGTACTGCTGGGCATCAAGGGCCCGGTGCTGCACGCCATGGATCTGCTGCCATTCGTGAGGCGTGGCCTGCCGTCGTCGGCGCTCGCTGCGGTGGCAAAGCGAATGGATCTCACGGTGGTTGCTACGTTCGAGCCCCTCGGTCTCGCCAAGCGGACCCTCGCACGGCGCGTCCAGAAACGGCAGCGGCTGTCCGTCAACGAGTCGGAGCTGGTGCTGCGACTGGCACGCGGCATCGTCGAGGCCACAGCCGTGCTGGGCACGCTGAAAAAGGCGCAGCAATGGCTACGGAGCCCGAGCCGGGCTTTGGGAGGCGAGATCCCGCTGCGCTTGCTGGACACCGATGTCGGGGCAGAGGTCGTGCGCGAAGAGCTGGGGCGCATCGAGCACGGCGTGTTCGCCTAGCCGTG
>JAYUXI010000183.1:0-4658 GCA_043753085.1 Myxococcales bacterium
TGCCGCGCATCGCCGCCACGCCACCGGTCTCGGTCGGGGCAGTCGCGTCTCGCGCTCGCAAGTCGGCGCCGCCCAAGGCACGGCGCACGTCGCGGCCGCCGCCGCGTTCGGTCACACGCTCGCCGGGGTTGCTGGCCAATCCGCGCGAGAGTCTGGTTTCGCAAACGCTCGACGAAGTGATCTTGCGCATGCTCCGCGAAGAGCAAGACAGCCAGTCCGGCAGCTGAGCACGGCTACTCCGCGGCTTGGGGCGAATCTTTGGTGCCCGAGCCCTGGCCCCAGGTCGACGGCAAGCCAGAAGAGGCGGGCGCGGGGGGCTTGATTGCGGGCGGCGTCGCTTCCTTCGGTTCCACTTCGGGCGGCGCCGGCGCGGCGGGCTCGGTGGCTTCGTGCTCGTCCGGCTCGATGTCGGGCTGGGCTTTGGCAGCGCCCTTGGGCTTGCGCACCGCGGCGGCCCGCGGCGGTATGAGCGCCTTGGCGGACCCGGCGGCGGTGGGTGCTGGAGACGAGTCGGCGGCGAGCACGTTTGCAGCCGACGGCGCCAGCGAGCTCGAAGCCGGTTCTGCGCCCACCACGAGCGGCTGAGCCGGGCCAACCGACGCGACCGGCGCAACGACCATGACCGGCGCAGCAGCCACCGCCGGCTGGGGTTCGACGTGCGCGGCCTCGACCGGATGTCGCATCCGCGTCACCATCAGAAAGCCCGCGATGCCCATCACGGCGGCGGCCGCGGCGGCCGTCACCCATGGCAGCTTGGAGCGCCTGGGCGCCTCCGGATCGGCGGTGCTCTCGGTGTTGTAGGGGCCGCCGGTGTCGAGGCGGTGGGCATCCAGCACGGACACCGACAAGCCCAGCGGCGTCGGCGGCGGCACGGCGAGCGCGAGCGACGCCAGGGACTCGAGCTTGGGCATGGCAGCCGAGCCCGGAATGCGCGGCGAAGCCGGCGGCGAGTCGCTGAGACCGTGCGACGTGACCAGACGCGCCGCCACGTTGGGCGGCAACACGGAAAGCACGCCCGACAGATCGGCTGCCGTGTACTCGCGATTTGCCAGCGCAGCGCGGAGCGCGCCACGCATCTGGCGCGCCGTTCCGAAGCGCTGTTCGGGTTGTTTGGCCATGGCCATAAGCGCCACGTCTTCCAGGAACGGATCGACGTCGGCGCAAAGCTCGTGGGGCGGCACCGGCTCTTCTTGCAGGTGCAGCATGGCCACCCGCAGCGGATCGCTGCCCTCGAACGGCAACCGCTTGGTGAGCATCTGGTACAGCACCACGCCGAGCGCGTACAGATCGCTGCGGCCGTCGGCTTCTTCGCCGCGCGCGACTTCCGGCGCCATGTACTCGGGAGTGCCGACCAGCAGGCCTTTGCCGCTGCCGGTTTCGTCAGGCGACGTTTGCAGGTGCGCGATTCCGAAGTCGCAGACCTTCACGACTTCTTCGGGCTCCCCGTCGTCGCCGACGCGCGAGATGACCATGATGTTTTCGGGCTTGAGATCGCGATGCACCACGCCGGTGTCGTGGGCTCGCGCGACGGCGCCGCAGACCTGACGCATGAGCGCGACGATGCGCTCCTTGGGCAGCGGCCACTCGTCCTGGATGACCTGGAAGAGATCTCTTCCGTCCAGGTACTCCATCGCGATGTAGAGCAGGCCGTCGGGCTCCTCGCCGAAGTCGAGGATGGATACCGAGTTCGGGTGCTCTAGCGCTGCGGCGGCCTTTGCCTCGCGGTGGAAGCGGCGCACGAAGCTGGCGTCCTGCCGCAGACTCGGGTGCAGGATTTTCAGCGCCACGTGCTTGTCGAGCGCGACCTGCTCGGCGCGGTACACGGCGCCCATGGCGCCACTGCCGAGGAGCTCGACGATCTCGAATTTGCCGGCGACCAATCGGCCCAGCATCTCGTCGGTGTCCGTGCCGTTCGAACGGTAGGCGCCGAAGCTCGGCGGGTCGTCGGCAGGGGCACCCATGCGAGAACACTACAGGCCACGTCTCCGGAACGCTACCCACGGATCCCGCTCCGAGGAGTCGACGGTTCCACTGGCAAGCTCGGCAAGCGCTGCGGGCTCTTCCTGTCGGTGTATTCCCTCGCGCAGCGCAGGCCCGCCAGCGAGCAAGTCGAGCGCCGGCACGTCGTTGCGGAACTCGTAGAGCGACGTGCGAAACGCGAACTCCGAGGGCGCCAGACGGTGCGCGCAAGCGAGCAGCGCGGCGTACGTGGCCACGGGGCGGAACGTGGCGCGATCGGTGACGTGGATCTGCACGCCTTCGCAGAGCTGGCCGGCGTACTTCTCGAACGTCGGCACGAAGCGCACGGGACGTGCCACGAAGCCGGGCAGCTTCGTGTCGGCAAGCGCCCGGCCCAGCGCCGCGCCTTGCAAGAACGGCGCGCCCACCAGCTCGAACGGACGGCACGTGCCGCGTCCCTCCGAGAGGTTGGTGCCCTCGAGCAAGCAGCCGCCCGGGTACACCAGCGCGGTGTCTGCCGTCGGCATGTTCGGCGATGTCGACACGAAGTCGCGGTCCCACCCTTCGGCACCGACCGCGTCGTTCCAATCGCGCACGCCGACCACGCGAAGGCCGTCGTGACGCGGTACGAACGCCTGTACGACCTCGCCGAGCGTGAGGCCGTGACGGATCGGCAACGGCTCGAGTCCCACGAACGACAGGTAGTGTTTCGAGACGGGCAGCGCGCCCTCCAGCGTGAGCCCGCCCAGTGGATTGGGACGATCCAGGATCACCACTTGCGTGGCCGCGGCGAGCGCTACGCGAGTGGCGAGCAGCGCCGTCCACACGTACGTGTAGTAACGCGAGCCGACGTCCTGCAGATCGATCACCAGCACGTCGATGCCGTCGAAGTCGGCGGGCAGCGGCGCCAGATCTTCGGGTCGAGCGCCGTACAGACTGCGGATGCGCACGCCGCCGCGCTCGGCGTCCGCGATGGGGTCCATGTACTGCGCTTCGCCGCCGTAGCCGTGCTCGGGACCAAACAAAAGTCGAGGCCGGATGCCGGCTTCGGCGAGCACGTCTTGGACGTGCCGCAGGTGCCGATTCACCGACGCCGGGTGCGAAAGCAAGGCCACCCTGCGCGCGCGCAGCTCGTCCGCGAGCGATTCGAGGGTACGATCTTCCGTGAATCGGTCCAGTCCGGTCTGCATGGGGCAGAAAGTTGCCTCGGTTGGGTGCGGCTCTGCAAGACTTCACGGTCCATGCGGCGTGTGTTGGTAGTCGACGACGAAGAAAACATCCGCCTGGTCTTGTCCACGCTGCTGGGCAAACACGGCTACGAAGTGCGCACGGCCGACTCGGGCGAGTCTGCGCTGGCCATGCTCGAGACGTTCGACCCGGACGTGATCCTCACCGACGTGCGCATGCCAAAGCTCGGTGGGCTCGACCTGCTCGACCGCCTCACCCAGTCGGGCAACCCAGCCACCGTGATCGTGATGAGCGCGTACGGCAGCGTGGACCTCGCACTCGAGGCGATGAAGCGCGGCGCATACGACTACGTCGGCAAGCCGTTCAAGCCCGACGAGATCGTGCTGGCCCTGCGCAAAGCCGAAGAGCGCGAGGTGCTGCGCCGCGAGAACCGCGCCCTCCGCGCCCAGATGACGGAGCAATACACGGAGTTTTCCGACATCGTGTCGAAGAGCCCGAAGATGGCCGCCATCTTCCGCACCATCGACAAGGTTGCAGACTACAAGACCACGGTCCTCATCAGCGGCGAGAGCGGCGTTGGCAAGGAGCTCGTTGCGCGGGCGCTGCATCAACGCGGTGCTCGAAAAAAAGGTCCGTTCGTGGCGGTCAACTGCGGCGCCATTCCAGAAAACTTGCTGGAGAGCGAGCTTTTCGGACACCGCAAGGGCGCCTTTACCGACGCCCACGCCGACCGCCGCGGTCTGTTCGAAGAGGCGAACGGTGGGACGCTTTTTCTGGACGAGATCGGCGAGCTGCCACTGCCCTTGCAGGTGAAGCTGCTGCGCGTGCTCCAGGAAGAAGTGGTGCGGCGCCTCGGCGACACGAAAGACGTCAAGGTCGATGTCCGCATCGTCGCCGCCACGCACCGGGATCTCGCCGAGGAAGCCAAGGCCGGTCGCTTCCGCGAGGATCTCTACTACCGCATCAACGTGCTCTCGCTGCCGATCCCGCCGCTGCGCGAGCGCCGCGAAGACGTGCCGATTTTGCTCGAGCACTTCATCGTGAAGCAAAACGCCAAGCTCGGCACCGACGTGCGTGGCTTTTCGAACGACGCCAAGAAGGTCCTGCTCGAATACGGCTGGCCCGGCAACGTGCGCGAGCTCGAGAATACCGTGGAGCGCGCCATGGTGCTGGCCGAGGGCCCGATCCTCAGCGAGGGCGAGCTGCCCGAGCGCATGAGGGCGGCCATGGACCCGGTCCGCCAGAAGCTCGAAAGCGGCGAGCTGTCGATCAAGAAGACGGTGGCGACGGTGGAGGCCATCTTGATTCGCCGCGCCCTCGAGAAAACCAAGGGCAATCGCACCCGCGCCGCCGAGGTGCTGGAGATCAGCCACCGCGCCCTGCTGTACAAAATGAAGGACTACAACATCCGGGATCTGTGACGCGCAGCGGGTGTACGCTGAGGTACGTCATGAATTCTCGATTCCCTGTCGGTCTGTTTCTCGGAACGCTCGCATTCGGCGCCGCGGCCT
>JAYUXI010000184.1:0-1807 GCA_043753085.1 Myxococcales bacterium
GAGCCGTGAGTTTCTCCGGCTGCGCCCGCGCGCCGGTGTAGCGCCCGCCGCAGCGTCGGTTTACGCTCTGCACCCCATGCGAACCGAACGCGACGTCGAAGCGTACCTCCAGGCCTCCGGCCGTCGGTACGAAGCGGTCAAAGACAATCCCGGCCTCTTCCTGGTGGCCGGCGCCCACGACATCCAAACTGCGGTTCGGGTCGACACGCAGCTCGTGGTCGCTCGGGTCCAGATCGGCGAGCTACCCGAACGGGGCGACACCGCGCCGCTGCTGCGCAAGCTTCTCGAGCACAACGCCGGCACCCTCGTGCACACCAGTTTTGGTCTCGACGGGAAGACCATCGTCCTCACGGCCGCTCTCGCTCTCGAGAACCTGGACCGCAACGAGTTCGAAGCCATCCTCGACGAGATGGACATGAGCCTCACCCGCGACGTGCCATCCCTGCGCTCGCTCACCGCTTCCATTCATTCCCCGCCGGCTCAGTAAGGTCAGAACGTCATGGGCATTTTCAGTCGCCTCGCGCAGCTCATCAAATCGAACCTCAACGATCTCATCAGCAAGTCCGAAGATCCGGAGAAGATGCTGAACCAGGTCGTGCTGGAGATGAACAACCAGCTCGCCGAGGCGAAAAAGCAGGTTGCCTCCTCCATCGCCGACGAGAAGCGCCTCGGCAAGCAGCTCGACCAGGAAACCGCCAACGCCGCCGAATGGGAACGCCGCGCCATGATGGCCGTCCGCGCGGGCAACGAGGAGCTCGCCAAAGACGCGCTCGCTCGCAAACGCGAGCACGACGGACTGGCTGCAACCTACAAGGATCAGCACGAGAAGCAGAGAAACGCCGTCGAGCAGTTGAAGCGCGCCCTGCGCATGCTGAACGACAAGATCGAAGAGGCCAAGCGCAAGAAGAACGTGCTCGTCGCACGGAAAAAACGCGCCGAGGCCCAGAAGGCGATCCAGGAAACCATGCACGGCCTCAAGGACGTGTCGGCCTTCGAGACGTTCGACCGCATGTCCGCCAAGGTCGACCAGATCGAAGCCGAGGCCGAGGCCGCCGCCGAGGTCCAGGAGGAATACACCGGCGACGCGCTCGCGCACCAGTTCACCCAGCTCGAACGCAGCGCTGGTGCAGACGACGATCTCGCCGTGCTCAAGGCCAAGATGGGGCTCGCACCCGCGGTCAAGCCGGAAGCTCCCGCCGCGGCGGAGCCGGCGCGCGTCGAGGTGGACCACGAAGCGCACGTCGAACCGCAGGCTTCGCAAGCGGAGCAAGACGAGCTCGCCGCCGCGCTCGAAGAGCTCGAAGCCGAGCAGCACGCCGAACGCAAGGCAGTGCGCTGACCATGCGAAGCCTTGCCCCCCTCTTGCTGCTCGCTGCGTGCGGTGGAGGGGCCGCCGTTCCGCCGCCACACACCGGCGGGCCCGTTGGCGCCGCGCAATCCGAGTCGCTGGGCATCACCGGCGGCATCGATTCGATCGCAGTGCCTTCCGGCATGCGCCTTGGGCCGCCACTCGCCATGCGCCTCATCGACTCCGGGCACCCGGTCAAGCTGGACGGCCTGGTGCGCGAGTGGCAGTTGCTCTCGCCGGCCAAGGTGAAGTCGGATCCGCCACCCAGCGGGCAGGGTTTGCAGACCGCGGTGCAATACGACGACGCCAAGATCTACCTCGCGGCCGACGTCGACGACGCAGCCTTCGACCGCACCGGCAAGTTCGGCGAGGGCGAGGATCACGTCTCGCTCTTTCTGGCCTTTCCCACCGGAAACAGTGCCTTCACCGCCCACGAGATCGGTTTTTACGCGGGTAAAT
>JAYUXI010000185.1:0-11202 GCA_043753085.1 Myxococcales bacterium
TGTTGGCGTCGCTCTTGTTCTTGTAGGCGTCGGAGATCCTCAGGCCCAAGGTCACGTCGACGATCGATTCGTTGGCGAGCTCGCGGATCTTCACGTTGCCTTCGCCGTCGATGATCACGTCGGGGCCGTTCGAGCCAATCTTGCTGAACTTGAGCGTGCCGTCCTTGGCCTCGCCTTCGATGGTGAGGGTACCGACCGACAGCTTCTGGATGGTGAGCCCCTCGCCCGGCAGACCCGGAATCTTGAGCTTGGCCTTGCCGTCGCCGACGGTAAGCTCGCGCAGCTCGAGAGCGATGGTGCCGTTCGCCTTGGATGCCTTGCTCCCCGGTAAGTCCAGCTTCAGGGTACCGTACAGTTTGCCCTGGATCGGCAGGCCGACGGCTTGCTTGACCGGGCCGATCTGACCGACGTCCACGCCGTCGAAGGTTAAGTCGACGCTGCGATCGGCGCCGTTCTCGGAGACGGTGCCGCTGGCCGTGCCTTCGAGCATCTCCAAGTCGAATGCAACCACCTTGCGGAAGATGAGCAGCGGCAAGATGCGCAGGCGCGCGCGCGCTTCGTCGATGCTGATCTCGACGGGGGGAGAGTTGGGATCGGTCGAGGCCGAAAGCAACTTCACGCCCGAGGCGTGCACGCCGGTGACGAAGTACCCGGAGAGCTCGCTGATCTGCAGCTCCTGCTGCGCAGCGCCGGGTTTTTGTTGGGCGTTGAACGAGCCGACGATCTTGGCGCGTACCGCGTCGTACGGAAACGTGACGGCGATGAAGATCAGCAGCATCACCACGAAGAACGCGGCGTAGCCAATGACTTTCCCGAACCTGCGCAATCGCTCTTTCACGCTACTTGTCATCCTTCGGGTCGGCGGGCTTGGTCGGCGGCGCGGCGGTGCGATCGTAGGCCGACACGCCGAGCTCCACGTCGTACGCGTCGGACTCGCCGCCGCGCTTGCGCATGTTGAGGCGCTGAATCGCGAGCGGGAAGCCGCTCTGCTCGACGCTCTCGAGCATGAGCAGCACCGGCACGAGCGCGCTCTTTTTCATGTGCACCACGGTCTGTCGCTCGACGTACATCTTGCCGGATGGGACCTCGGGGCGGTCGACCGAGTCGGTGAGACTGAGCTGCGATTTCTTGGCTTCTTGCTCCAGCAAGCCACCGAGCGCGGGCGCCTTTTTGGCATAGCGCGCCGCGATGCCCTGCGAGCGCTGCTTGCGCTGCGCGAGATCGGCGCGCGCCGCCTGCACTTCGCCGAGCGCCTCGGACAAGCGCGCGTTGTGGCTCGCGCTCACCCAGCTCCACGCCTCGAGCGAGATCGGCAAGGCCACCAGCATCACGATGCCGACGACCTTCCACACCGTGCGCGCGCGCGGAGTCGACCACATGCCTTCGGGAAGGCGCTCCCAGGCCCGCAAATTCATTTCTGGACTTCCCCCGACGCTGCGGGCGTCGGCGTCTTTTTCTTCGGATCTTTCTTCGCGTCTTCGGGGCAGCGGATCTCGAGCTCGAGCACGTACTTTTGCCGCGTGGCGCCGACCATCTGCGAGGTGCCGGTGATCTTCGGGCCGAACACGCAGCGCTCGGTCTTCAAGTTGGCCAGGATGTCTTGCGACTCGCTGACCGAGCTGACGATGCCGTGCACCAGGACCTTGCCCTTGTTCACGTCCACCTCTTCCAGATCGTGCACGACGCTGTCGGGGATGTTCTTCGAGAGCATCACCAACACGTCGAACGAGTCGGCGTGGGGCAGTGGATCCGGGTCGGCCGACTCGGTCTGGCCGGCCAGCAGCTCCTCGGCGCGATCCGCCTCGATGACGCGTTCTCCGAGCACCTCCGAAGTGACCGTACCGAGTGCTTCCTCGAGCACGGTGCGCTCCCGCGACAGCGCCACGAGCCGGATGGTGGCCGAGACCAGCAGCGCGATGCCGAGCACCGTGCCGAACGCCACCAGCTGTGGCACTCGGGATTGCAACCAGCCGAAGCCACGCTCGAACGCGAGCGGCCCGCGGCGCAGATCGAAGTCGACCGCGCGCGACGTGTGGCCGAGGGCGAGGCCCAGCGCCTTGGCGTAGCGCGCGAAGCGCTGCAGCTCGGCCTGCACCATGGTGACACGCGGATCCGGTCCCGTGTCTTTTTTGCCCGGGTTCGGAGCGTCGATCTCGATCTCGGGGACGCCGAGCACGGTGGTGGCGAGGCCGAGCTGCGAGGCCAGGAACACCTCGGCGCCGGACACGAACGCGCCGCCGCCCGCGAGCACGAGGCGCGCCGGTTCTTTGCCACCCTGCGATTTGTGCGCGAGGAAGCTGGTGCGGAGCTCGCGCGAGAGCTTGGCGGCGGTGCCGGGCAGGCCTTCGGTACCCATCGACAGGGTGCGCGAGAACACGATCTCGCCGCCGGAAAGAAGCAACAGATCGCTCTGCTTCATGCCGAGGTCGAGCAGGGCCACCACTTCCTCGGGGCCCGCACCGAACAGCGCAGGGCAGCTCGGCGCGAGGTTGCCGAGAGGAAAGGCGCCCACCGCCACCCGCTCGGGCTCGTGCGAGAGTGCAGCCTTGACGAAGTCGATGCGCGCCCGCACGTCGTCGATGCGAGCCACGACGGCATGCACCTCGATGTCGGTCACGGGCGCTTCGCCGAGCCCCCGTGGCCGTCCGATCCGGTAGTCGAACACCGCGTCGTCCATCTCGAACGGGACCTCGTCGGCCAGCTGCAAAGGCAAGACTTCTGCGAGCTGCTTCTGGGCGGTGAGCGGCAGATGCAAGGTCTTTTGCGACACGCTCTCGCCCGCGAGAGAGATGGCGATGCCGTCGTGCTGCTGCGAGCGGCCGCCGAACAGTCGGCCGAAGGCTGCCTGCACCGCCAGCGTGGTGTCACCGCCGAACTCGGAGAGCTCCACGAGCGCCAGGGATTCGAGCCGAACCTTGCGGTACGAGGTTCGTACCGAAACGCATTTGACCGCGGTGCGGCCGATGTCGAGTCCGATGTAGAGCGCCATGAATCAGTCCTGACGGTAGTACACGAGGATTCCCCCCGTCGCAGGTTGAACGAGTCCAGCGGTGGTGCCGGCGGCGCCCGAGAGGCTGGTGCCCCCGCTGCCCACCGGCGCCGGAACGCCGGAGGCGCTGCCCGTGGTCATGTTGGACCCCGCCGCGCCGGTAGCTCGGGCGGTACGGAAGTCGAGCACGGCATGGATGCCGACGCGCGCGTCGCGCTTGTAACCCTTTTTTATGCCTGCAGAGTACACAGAAAACACCTTGCTCTCGGTGGCGATGGTCTTGGCAAACTCTGCCTCGGACTGGAACTTGACCGGCTTCATGCCCATTCCCGCAAGCAGCGGTCCGATCTGACCTTTTCCGGTGAGTGCATGCACGAAGTCCACCGGGGACCCGAACAGCGGCGCGCCCATCGTGACCGAGCGCGCCATGGTAACCCCGGTGATGAACAGCGAAGACTGCAGGATGTCGGTGCACACCTCGGCCGCGGGGGCGCCCGAGCACGTGACGGCGAGCAATGTTTGTGGGTTGGCCGTGTTCACGTTGATGGCGCCCTGCCCCCACACCGTGAAGATGCGCTTCTTCGGGTTGGTGGGATCGGGGTCGACGAAGGTGGCCCAGAAGTCGTCGCCGACGCCCTGCACCAGGTGCAGCTCCTCGAGCGAGTCGAATGGAGCGTTCTTGGCGCGGTAGGGGCGTTTGAGCTGCTGGTAGATGCCGTTGTTCTCGGCGCCTTGATTTTGCGAGTTGTTGGTGAAATCGCATTGGAAGGCCAGCTCGTCGACGTCGGCCCAGTCGATGATGTTGCGGCAGATGCTGGTGCGGTCGTACAGCTGGCCGGTCTCGGTGCGCCGCTCGAACAAGGGGTTGTACTGGGGCGACACGAACAAGCCGGTGAGCTGCTTGCCGAGTCGCACGCGAGAAATCTCGTTCGAGGTACCCTGGTTGATGTCGATCTTCGCGTCCTCGTCGACGACGACGAGCTCGAAGTGCCCCCCCGGCAGGCGCAGGTTCTTGCCCCGCCCGCCAGCCGCGAACCCGCTGGTGAACGAGCTGAACTCGCCCGCGTCCGGGGATTCGCTGTCGCTCGTGTCGCCGTTGAAGGCGAAGAGGATCTGATCGGCGAACTCCCACACCGGAATCTGCGGCGGCTTCTTCTTCATCATCGCGAAGAGCGGCGTGATCGCCGACCGAATGGTCGGCTCGGTGGCGATCAGCAAACGCGCCAGGGCGAGGCCGCTGCGGGCGCTGTATTCCGCCTGCAGCATGTCGCGCGAGGCGCTCGCCGCCGCCACCTCGGCGCCGGTCTCTTCCTGGAACTCGGCCAGCAGCACGGTGAGCACCACGATGGCACCCGTGACCATGACGAGCGCGATGCCGCCGTCTTCGCCACGTCGGAGCGTTCTCTGTTTGGCGCTTCGCTTCATCAGCGTGGCAACGCGAAGCTGAGGGGTTGGGTCATCTGCATCATGAACTTGGTCTCGAACTCGAGCGGCTGCAAGTTGCCGACCCCCTTGAGGGTGAGCTTCACGTGCACCTCGAAAGGCAGGCGGTTCGGCTGACCGGAGACCTGCGACGTGTTCCAGTACTCGAGCCACTGCGTCGAGATCGGATCCAGGTAGCGGATCGAGAACGATTCGACGTCCTCGGCCAACACCGCCGACACGCCGCCCTGCTTCGGCTCGTAGTCGATCGGCGTTTGCTCGCGGCGGATCAGGTCGATTTTGCCCTCTTTCTCCGGGTCGGCGGCCACGTAGTAGCCGATCTCGGCCTGGTCGGACTCGGGCACGTCCCGGGTGAGTCGGCGGTGCGCGAAGGCCGTGAAGTCGACACGCGAGTAGGTGCTGGTCTCGCCCACGAAGGCGGTGCGATTGGACAGCAGCGCCACCGAGAGCGGGACGTGCATCGAAAGGTATGCAGACGACATCTCGCGCTGGATGCGCGCCATCGCCTCGCGGCCCTGACGCGCCCGCTCGGCGCGCATCGCCTCGCCCTTTTTGCCTCGCGAGAGCGCGTCGAAGGCGCCGTACAGCAGCAGCGAGATCATGCCGAGAATGGCCACCGCCACCACGACCTCGATCAAGGTCATGCCCCGCCTTGCCGCGACGGGCTGCTGGCGGCGCATCAGAACGACCCCGGGAGCTTGGTGGTGGTGCCGTTGCTGGTTCCCGACGGACGCGGAGTGCCGCCGTCGCCGAGGGCGGTGACGCCGGCATCGCCGAACATGTCGCCCTGCGCAAAACCGGCACGCGCCGGATTGGTCACGAACTGCACGATGGGGATCTCGCGGGCGTTGATTCCCTCGCGCCAGCGCACGGTGACGCTGACGCGACGGATCGACATCTCCATCATGGGCTTGAGGGAGGGATAAACGAGGCCCATGACCATGTCGAGGATGCCGCCCGCGCCGCCCGCGGCGCCCATCTGTGACATCAGGTTGCCGCCCATGCCCGACAGGCCCGCGTCGAAGTCGAGTCCGGCACCGACCGGATTGTTCGCGCCGGCGGCGCCCGACGCCACGGTGGCGAGGTTGAGCCCGCCGTCTCCGGCGCCACCCGCGTTGGGCTGCGGTAGCTCGATCTTCTCGATCTTGGTGTCGCACGTGAACCGCGCGTTCACGCCGTCGTTGCAGCACGACTGCTCGGTGTTGAACTCATCGACCTCGGGGTAGCCGAGCCTGATGAGCCGCTCTTCCAGCTCGGTCATCTTGCAGCGCACCAGGCCGGCGGCGATGCTCTGGTTTTCGGCGGTGCGGTTGCCGGCGGAGATGCCGCCCTGCGCGGAGAGGATCACGGTGAGCGCCAGCCCGAGAATGGCGACCGACACCATGACCTCGAGCAGCGAGAAGCCACGGGGATGGCGACGCCAGCGCGGGCGCGAGACGCGGTTCACAGCGTGCCTCCCGGCTCGTCGCGCTCGGAAGCGGCCTTGTCGTCTTCCGGCATCTCGAGCTCGACTGCGCCCGGCTTGACCACGACCTTGCCGGTGAGCGGCGACACGATCAGCGACAGCACGCCGTCGACGTCGGCGCCGGTGGGGGCCGTGCCGCTCTCGTCGTCGTCGGCCGCCTTGCCGATGCCGAGCTGGATCACGCAGCGCTCGGTCTGGCCGCCGGGAAAAAAGTACAGGTAGCCGCGCTGCTTCGTGCGCCGGTCCATCTCGTGCTCGCAGTGAATGCTACGGAAGCCGATGTTCTTCGGCAGGGGCTTGGGCGCCTTGCCGCCGGTACCGACGCCGAAGCCAGTGCCATCCATCGGCTTGAACGTGGCGCGTGGCGCCTGCGGGCCCTTGACGATCTTCTGGCCTTCCTCGATGGCGGCGCGTTCGAGCTCGGTCATGCCTGCGGCTCCGCCGGTGCCCGAGGTGTCGTTCTTGGTGAGCAGCATGACGTCTTCGCTCTCTTCGAGGACGAGCGTGTTGGCCTCGAGGTCGAACGCGAGGCGCAGCGGCCGGGCGCGCGCGCTCGACTTCGAGAAACCGACGCGGATGGCGCCGGTGACGAACGCTGCGCCCTGGCGCAGGCGCGCCGTGTCCGACTGGCCCGAGCCGACCACCACGACCGCCGTCATCACCGCCATGATGACCATGACGACGAGGATCTCTATCAAGGTCATCCCGCGCGCATGCACGCGCCCGCGCAGCGCGCGTGAGTCCCCCCATGCTCTCGCCAGCAGCTGCGTGGGAAGACCTCGGCGCACCGTTCACTCGCCCGTTTTCTGCTCCGGCATGACGATGTCGTCCGGAGTGTTCTCCTTGCCGTCTTTGCCGAAGGAAACCACGCGCGTGTCGTCCTCCTCGCAGATGATCTTGTAGGGCTTGCCCCACGGATCCTTGGTCTCGCTGGTCGACGAGATCTCCTTTTTCTGCTGCAGCAGCTGCACGGTGGGGCATTCGCCCGCGAAGTTGGAGCGGTACATCTCGGCCGCCGGCAGCAGGGTGCGCAAGTTGGTACGGGTGGTCTGGACGCGTGCGTCCTCGAGCTTGGGCACCGCAACCACGGCCACACCGCCGGCGATCATCGCGATGATCGCGAGCACGATCAGGATTTCGACGAGGGTGACGCCGCGCGCCAGCACGCGCCGCGAGCGTGACGTGTAGCGGTCGCTCGCGCGGAGCGCCTTCCAGAGGTTCTGCAGCAGCTTTCGGTGGTTCTCGCTCATGTGAATTGGGTCCTCGGCGTTTGCGATGTTCGGCATCGACTGACGTTGCGATGCCGCGGGCATCGAATTCTTTCCTGGCAACACGAGTGTCGTTCCCATGCTTCCAGCACGGTCAGCGCACCCGGTCCAATCCTTGGGCAACTCCGTCCGGGCCATCGCTCGAGATGGCGACCTCGGTACCGTCGCCTGCGGTGGTCAAGCATTCGACGCGCAGGGCGCGGCCCCATGCGTCGACGGGGATCTCGCGCATGTATCCACCCGCGACCAGATCGGCCGCGCCGCGTGGGCACCGGCCCTGGTGGTCGGCCCGGAACGACATGGTGGCGTTCTGCGCGCTGGTGATGGCAGCGCGCGTGGCCCGCACTGCGGCCTTGTGCTCCTCGCGGCCACGCAGCCAGATCAGGAGCGCAAGCCCGACCGCGGCCAGGACGAACAAGCGCAAGTGCAGGCCGCGGCGACCGAGCAGCCAGAGTGGCCGCCGCTCCCACGGAAAAAACACCTGTTGATTGAGCTTGTCCATACGTGGTGACGGCTACTGCACGAAATCGTTCATCTGGATGAGCGGCATCAGGATCGCGAAGGTGATGAAGCCGACACCCAAGCCCATCGAGATGATGATGAGCGGCTCGAGCAAGCTGGTCATGGCCTGCACGCGGGTCTCGACCTGACGATCGTATTCCCTGGCCACGTTCTCGAGCATGGGCTCGAGCTGACCGGAGCGCTCCCCGACGGCGATCATGTGGATCGCCATCGACGGGAATTCCTTGCTGCGCTTGAGCGGCACCGAGATCGATTGGCCCTCGCGAATGGACGCGGAGGCCTCGTCGATGACGGCCTTGAGCTTCGCGTTGTCGACGACGTTCTTGACGATCTCCATCGCCTTCAGCAGCGACACGCCGCTGGCCAGCAACGTGCCCAGCGTACGGGTGAAACGGGCCACGGCAACGAGACGCAGCACGGTGCCGAAGAGCGGGATCTTGAGCGCGAAGGAGTCCTTCCAGATCATGCCCTTGGGCGTGGCCATCCAGCTGAACATGCGGAAAATGCCGAAGCCGAGCACCGCGCCGACGCCGAGGCCGAGCATGAACTTCAAGGTGCCCTCGACGTAGAGCAGCGCGAGGATGATCACACCACCGAACAGACCGGCGACAAGACGAAACGCGGGCTTGGCCGGATCGCTCGGGATCTTGACGAAAAACGCGCGCCGCACGAACTGGATCGTGACGAGCATCAAGAACGCGCCCCCGGTGACCGGCGAAGAGAGCGTGTCCGAGATGACGATGAGCAGCTGCGTGTACCAGGGCAGCGCGCGGTCGAGGCTGCTGAAGATGCTGGTGACCTTCGGCACGACGACGGTCATCATCACGCCGAGTAACACCACGCCCATGATCGACATGAGCGCCGGATACGCGAGCGCCGCGGACACCTTGCCGCGAAGACGCGCCTGGTCTTCGAGAAAGTCGGCCAGGCGGTTGAGGACCTGCTCGAGCATGCCCGAGGCTTCGCCGGCCGCGACCATGTTCGTGTAGAGGTTCGGAAACACCTTGGGGTGCTCCTCGAGCGCCTTGGCAAACGACGTACCTTCGTTCAAGCGATCGCGCACCTGGGTCAGGATTCGCAGCAGCTCCAGCTTTTCGACCTGCTCGGCCAGCGCCGACACGGACTCGACCAGCGGAATGCCCGCGCCGACCAGGGTGGCCAGCTGGCGGGTCATCGTGGCCACGTCCGACACCGACACGCGGCGGAACATCGCCAGCAGGTCGACCTTCTTGGCCTCGCGTTCGGCGTGCGCCTTGCCCTCGTGCGCTTCGGTGAGCAGCACGCCGTCGCGTTTGAGGGCGGCACGGAGCGCGCGCGCATTGTCTGCGTCGCGCACGCCCTTGACCTTCTTGCCGCTGGCAACGGCAAGTCCTTGGTATTCGAAGACGGCCATGCCTAGTTGCCCGCCCGGCGGGCACGGATCAGCCCCACGAGTGGGGCCCCGGCAGAGTTGCCCGCCGGGCGGCCAACGCGAACGCGAACGCCAACGCGAACGCTACCCAAGGGCCACCTCGGCAGTCATCGGCAGGCTCGGCGGGGGCGCATCCATCGACACGTCCTCTTGGGTGGCGGCGAGAACTTCTTCCACCGTGGTCATGCCGCGCAGCACCTTGCGGGCGCCGTCGTCGCGCATGGTGTCCATGCCGAGCTCGATGGCCTTTTTCTTGATGGTCTGCGCGTCGGACGCCTTGAGGACCAGCGGCGCGATGCCATCGTCCATGAGCATCAGCTCGTAGATGCCGCGGCGGCCCATGAAGCCAATGTTGGCGCACAGATCGCAGCCCTTGGCGCGATAGAAGGTAGGCCGTCCCTCGAACGTCTCGAGAATGTCTTGCTCGGACACGGTGCGCGGGTAGTAGCGCGAGCCAGGCGCGTCGGTGCGGCGCGCTCGGTTCTTGCGGCGGTCCATGCTGAGCCCGAGCTCCTCGATCTCGAAGTCGGCCGCCTCGTAGGGCTCTTTGCAGTGCGGGCAGAGCATGCGCACCAGACGCTGCGCGAGGATGCCGATGATGCTGGAGCGCAGCAAGAACGGCTCGACGCCCATGTCGAGCATGCGGGTGATGGCACCCGGAGCGTCGTTGGTATGGAGAGTGCTGAGCACGAGGTGGCCGGTGAGCGACGCGTTGATGGCGATGTCGACGGTTTCCTTGTCGCGAATCTCACCGACCATGACCACGTCCGGATCCTGGCGGAGAAAGGCGCGCAGCGCGCTGGCGAAGGTGAGGCCGATCTTGGCCTGCACGTGCAGCTGGTGGATTCCCGGGAGCTCGTACTCGACCGGATCTTCCGCGGTCAGGATGTTGAGGTCGGGCTTGTTGATGCGGTTGAGGCATGCGTACAGCGTGGTGGTCTTGCCGGAGCCGGTGGGCCCGGTGACCAGGATGATGCCGTCGGGCTTGTGGATCAGCGAGTCCATCAGCGCGAAATCGCGCGGCGAGAAGCCGAGGTCCGGGAGATCGAGCATGACGCTCGACTTGTTGAGGAGACGCATGACGATGCGCTCGTAGCCACGGCTGGTTGGAATGGTGCTGACACGAATGTCGAAGCTCTTGCCGGCGATCTTCTTGGCGATGCGACCGTCTTGCGGCAGGCGCTTTTCGGCGATGTTGAGCTCGCTCTCGATCTTGATGCGGCCAACGATGGAGTTCATGAATGCGCGAGGGGCGCGGCGAGCAACGTAGAGCTCGCCGTCGATCCTGTAGCGGACGATGACCTCCTTCTCTTCCGGCTCGATGTGGATATCGCTCGCGCGTTCCTTCATCGCCTGGAGGAAGAGCGAGTTGACCCATCGGATGACGGGAGCTTCGTCGTCGGAGTCGAGGATGTCACCGCCGGCGACCTCGTGCTCGTCGACGCGCGCCTCGTCGTTCTCGAGCTCGCCGCCGCCGGCCTCGCGCTCGTAGACGCGGTTGATGGCGTCGATGATCTTCTCGGCAGGACCGACGCTCGCCTCGACGCCCTTGCCGAAGAGGATGCGCATCTCGTCGAGCGCGACGGTGTCGAACGGGTCGGCGATGAGCGCGTAAACCTAGAAGTCGTCCTCGTTGGTGACGATGATCTTGTGCGACTTCGCGAACTGGATTGGCAGACGGGTAGCGAGCGCAGTGGAGATGCGATCGGGCTCGGGCCGATCGACGTACGGGAGCTCCGCCTCGGCGGCGAGGGCCTGCGCGATGCTCGCGTCGTCGATGACGTTGCCGTTCACGAGCAGATCGGTGAGGTCGAGCCCCTTCTCGCGCTGGATCGCGTACATCGCCTCGAGGCGATCGAGCGGAATGCCGGCCCGTCGATGAAGAATCTCACCAAGGAAACGCTGTTCCATTAGAGCCTCCGGCCTGCCATCTACTTCTCGATCTTCTCGATGTTACGCACCGCGGGGTTCACGTTGATCGGGGGCGATGCGCCGCCAGGCGTGCCGACCGGCACGGGGTTCGTGGGTGATGCGCCCGGCGCGCCGGCGGCGCCAGCGGGGCGTGACGTGCCCTGCGGCATCTCGAGCGGACGCTGCGGGTCGT
>JAYUXI010000186.1:0-1803 GCA_043753085.1 Myxococcales bacterium
CATCGAGCTCACCGAGCTCTGGCAGCGCGCGGCGCCGCTCGCGCACGAACGCGGGCTGATCGCCACCGCCTACGAACGCAAGCACGGTCCGCATTCGCGCGTGCTGCAGATGGCGCTCGTGCATCTGTTCGCGCCGTCCACCGGCGTGTTTGCTTGCCCGCTCGCCATGACCGACGGCGCCGCCAAGACCCTGTCGGTGGCCGGCAACGCCATGCTCGCCGAGCGCGCCTTGCCGCACCTGACCAGCCGCGACGCGGCCGCGGCGTGGACGAGCGGTCAGTGGATGACCGAGCGCACCGGCGGCTCCGACGTCGCCATCAGCGAGACGGTGGCCAGAGCGCTCGCGCCGAGCGCGGCTGGTTTCGGCGCCAGCGCGCCGTTCGGTCTGTGGGGCACCAAATGGTTCACGTCGGCCACCACCTCGCAGATGGCGCTCACCCTCGGTCGTCCCGAGGGCAATCCACCCGGCGGCGGCGGGCTCGCACTCTTCTACGTGGAAACGCGCACCGACACGGGCGCCATGCAGGGACTGCGCATCAATCGCCTGAAGGAAAAGCTGGGCACACGCATGGTGCCGACCGCCGAGCTGACGCTCGAAGGCTTGCACGCGTGGCCGGTGGCCGGCACCAAAGACGGCATCAAGCAGATCACGCCCATGCTCAACGTGACTCGCATGTGGAACAGCGTGGCGGCCGTCGCCGGAATGCGCCGCGCGGTGGCCTTGGCGAACGACTACGCGCGGCGCCGCGTCGCCTTCGGCAGCCCGTTGCGGGACAAGCCGCTTCACGTCGACACGCTCGCCACGATCACCGCCGAGAGCCATGGCGCGTTCCTGCTCGCGTTCCGCGTCGTCGAGCTGCTCGGCCGTGAAGAGTGCGGGGAAGCCACGCCCGCCGAGCTCGAGCTGCTCCGCGTACTGACGCCCGTCTGCAAGCTCACCACCGGCAAGCAGGCCGTGGCCGTTGCCAGCGAAACGCTCGAAGCCTTTGGCGGCGCCGGCTACATCGAAGACACGGGGTTGCCCGAGCTCCTTCGCGACGCGCAGGTGCTGCCGATCTGGGAGGGCACCACCAACGTGCTCTCGCTCGATCTCTTGCGCGCCATCGCCCGCGGCGCCGGCCTCGAGCCCTTCGGTCGCGAGATAGCCCGCGCCACCGAACGCGCGCACGCCAGCTTGGCCAATGAGATCCAGGCGGCCCGCGCCGCCTTCGTTCACGCCGAGCGCTGGCTCGCTGCCACCAGCAACGCGGGTCCGGCCGCACTCGAGAGCGGCGCCCGCAGGCTCGCGCTCACCATGGGCCGCGCCGTCGAGCTCGCGCTCCTGGTCGAGCAGGCCAGCCTCGAGCTGGCGCGGGGGTCGTCACGCGCTGCCGCAGCGGCACGGCGCATGCGCATCGCTGGGGTTGATCTAGTCCGGGACGACGTCGACGCGGAAGATGCCCGCCTGCTGCTGCTTTGAAGCTGGTTCCACACTCCGGCGCCGCGTTGTTGCGGTTTGCGCCGGCGCTTCGCCGAGTGCTGCTCGCGCAGCCCAGCTTCAGCTCAACACGAAAGCAACGTGCTCGGCGTGGGCCACCTTCGCGAACTCGTAGAGCGTGAGCCACATCGGCCGCACGTCTTGGCGGATCGCGTTCTCTGCGTTCTCGTCGTCTTCGACGTCCCACTTGCCGAGGCGGTGCCCGGCGTTCACCTTGGCCAGGATGGCAGGTGTCAGCTCGCCGTTCGACAGCGGCAGGCCGAGCGGCAGCGCAGCGCGCCGCAGCATCTGCACCAGCGCGCCGGTCGACCACACGCAGCGCAAGG